>CAIVDX010000687.1 GCA_903904805.1 uncultured Rhodospirillales bacterium | reverse complement strand
GGTTTCAACGCTTGGGGCGAGCCAAGAATTTTCAAATTCCGTGTAGGACCACATACCAAACTCCTTGATATGGACGCCCTCCCTCGTGCGCGGCCATGTTGCAACGCACATAAACGAGATAGGCCCGGTTTATGGCATTTCAAGGACAAATGCTGCATCGCAGCAAATGAATGATTATTCTGCTCAAGCCTCGTTCCTAGCCTGTGAAGAGCGAGCAGGGACCAGAATAGGGTCGCGGGCATCCTCGGGCGTATCTTCACGGCCATTCGCAACCACCTGTTCTTGGAGAGTGCGACGGTCATGTGCTTTTTCTCTTCGCCCTCGACACCCGCGCCGCCTCCCGTGCCGACGCCGCCGCCCGATCCACCGCAGATGGCCGACAAGGCGGTGAGCGACGCTGCCAACGGCGTGCGTGCCAAGGCCGCCGCCGCGCAGGGTTACGGCTCGACCATCCTGACCGGCGGGCAGGGGCTCTCCACGCCGGCCAGCACCACACAGAAGACTTTGCTGGGCGCGTAAGCGCGCCTTCGCATCCGCCAGTCTCGGCCGGGGCGCTGTACGCCACGGAGTTTAGCGTTTCTCGCGTAACAGAGAGTGAGTTCCCGTGGCGTCACAGTCCCCTTCGGCAGGCTCAGGGCAGGCTGATCAGCTTTGGTTGAGACAGCATTTTACAACGCGGCTCGGTGCCCTGGACGCCGACCGCGCCGGTTATTGGGCGACCTGGCGCGATCTTGCCGCCCACTTCGCACCACGGCGCGGGCGTTTCCTTGCCTCGGCCAACGACACTTCGCGCGGCAAGCGCAAGGACCAGCGCATCATCGACAACACGCCGCTGTTGGCCGCGCGCGTGCTGGGCTCGGGCATGATGGCCGGCATCTCCTCGCCGGCGCGGCCATGGTTCCGCCTGCGCCTGGCCAGCGACGCGGACACCGAGCAGGACGGCGTGCGCCAATGGCTCGACGAGGTGCAGAAGCGCATCCTGCACATCTTCGCCAAGTCCAACCTCTATAATTGCCTGGCCCAGCTTTACGAGGAGATCGGCACTTTCGGCACCGCAGTGCTGTGGGTCGATGAGGACGAGGAGGACATCGTCCGCGGCTACACGCTCACCGTCGGCGAGTACTGGCTCGCCTCGTCCAAGCGCCTGGCCGTCGACACGCTCTACCGCTCGATGTGGTGGACGGTGCGCCAGATCGTCGATCGCTTCGGTCTCGATTGCGTGAGCGAGAGCGTGGCCGCCCTTTATCGCAACGGCCAGCTCGATCGCGAGTTCGAGATCGTCCAGGTGATCGAGCCTAATCCCAACGCCGCTCCGCGCGCGCAGGGCGAGGAAACCGCGATGTGGCGTGGCACGCTGGCCGGGCGCATGCCGATCCGTTCGATCCTGATCGTCACTCACAACATCGAGGAGGCCGTTCTGATGTGCGACCGGATCCTTGTGTTCTCCTCGAACCCCGGCCGGGTGATCGCCGAGATTAAGGTCGATCTCCCGCAGCCCCGCAATCGCCTTGAGCCGGCTTTCCGGGCCCTCGTCGACGATATCTACGCTCGCATGACCGCGCGGCCGACCGGACCCGTGGCCCGGGACGGAAACTTCCCCGGCACAGGTCTGGGGATGGCTCTGACCCACGTGTCCACGAACACGCTCGCCGGCATGATCGAGGCCATCACGGCGGCGCCAAACAGCGGAGCCGCCGACCTCGCCACTCTGGCCCGTGAACTTCAGATGGAGGCAGACGAACTTCTGCCGATCGCCGAGACGCTGCAACTGATGCGGTTCGCCGAGATTGAGGGACGGACGATCCGCCTGACACCGGCGGCCAAGCGATACGACGCCGCCGACGTGGATCAGCGCAAGCAGCTGTTCGCCCAGCATCTGCTCGCCTATGTCCCCCTGGCGGCCCACATCCGCCGAGTGCTCGATGACAGGGCATCACACCAGGCGCCGGCCACGCGATTCCGCGACGAACTCGAGGATTTCATGTCCGAGCCCTACGCCGAGGAGACCATGGACGCGATCGTCTCCTGGGGGCGCTACGCCGAGATCTTCGCCTATCACGAGGATGATGACCGCTTCAGCCTCGATGATCCGGCCTGACCGGGCCATGCCGACCAGGCGCCCGGGAATCGGGCGTTCAAGGCGCGCCAAGCTGTCTGGAGGTCGGCTTCGCTCAAATTGCGGGCATGTCGCACCGACAGGTGGCGCAATAACCGTCAATGCCGGGGCAAGCGCCGCCTCTCTCGCGATTTGCACGTCCGAATGACCCTCCCAGGCTCGATAGGCCGGTCAACAGCAAAAAACAGGGGATTGTTTTCCATGTCACACCGCTTCTGGACGCTTCTTTCGACGGCCGCCGCCGCCAGCCTGCTGGCCGGCGCCGCCTTCGCGGACGACCAGGCTTCCACGGC
>CAIVDX010000686.1 GCA_903904805.1 uncultured Rhodospirillales bacterium | reverse complement strand
GCATCGCGCACCAGATGGGCGAGGCGGTCTTCCGGCAGGCGTTCGCGCCAGTGGCGGAGGATGTCCTTTGCGTCACTCATCGGGGCGCGTCGCTCAACAGGGCACCTGATGCTGCATGATGACATCCTGCCCTGAGCGGGCGGAGTCGAGGATGGCCAGCGTGGCCTCCATCGTCGCCAGGCCCCAGGCGGCGCTGTGCAGCGGGGGCTGGCCTAGGCGGATGGCGGCGACGAGTTCGTCGAGCACCTCCTGGCGGGGCACGCGGGGCGGCGGGATCGGGCGGGCGATGGTCTGGCTGTCGGCGTGGATCTCCAGGCGGTCGGGGAAGGGGCGGAGGTCGGCGCGGTCGCAACTGGCGATGATCAGGCCGAAATGTTCATGGTGGGGCGGGTTGGTGGGCGCGGCCTCTGGGCCGTTGCCATAGGTGCGGGCGGTGCGCTGGGCGAGTTCGGCGGCGGTGCCGGTGGCGAGGCGGGCGCGGGTGGTGAAGGCGGCGCCGGCTGGCTTGGCGCGGCCGCCCTCGCTGATCCAGTCGGCGAAGGCGTCACCGTCGAAATGGGCGTAGCCGCTGTAGGTGAGGCTGGCGAAGGCGCCGGAGGTGAATTGCAGCAGGGCGGCGTAGGCGCCCTCGGTGGGGCGGGCGGGGTCCCAGGCACCGGTGAGGGCGCGGACGGAGCGCAGCAAGCCGCCGCCGAGCAGGCGGATGATGTCGATCTGGTGCGGCGCCTGGTTGAAGACGGCGCCGCCGCCGAGGCGGCTGTCCAGCTCCTCCGGGCGGCGGGGGCGGTAGAGAAAATCGGTGTGGTAGAGCGCGGAGATCATGCGCAGGGCGCCGAACTCGCCGGATTGGATCACCTGGTGCGCGGCCATGATCGGCGCGTCGAAGCTGTGGCTGTGGCCGACGATGATGTGGCGGCCGGCGGCGGCGGCGGCGTCGCGCATGGCGATGCAGTCGGCCAAGGTGAGGGCGAAGGGTTTTTCGACCAGCACATGTTTGTCGGCGGCCAGGGCGGCGAGGACCTGGGCGGCGTGCAGCTGGTGCGGGGTGGCGATGTAGACGGCCTCGACGGACGGGTCGGCGAGCAGGGTGGCGAGGTCGGCATAGGCGGTGCCGCCGAACTCCGCGGCGAAGGTGGTGCGCGCGGTGGGGCGGGGATCGCAGGCGGCGAGCAGGGCGACGCGGGGATCGCCCGACAGGCTGGCGCGCATCAGGCTGAAGGCGCGGCCGAGCCCAACGATGCCGAGCCTGACTGGCTCCATGCGAATGCCTCCCATTGTCGCGCCATGCTGCATTGCACACACGAATGTGCAAAACGACGCTGGACAGTGCCGCGGCGCGTGGTTATACCGCGAACAAGTTAGCTACCTAAGATTATTCCTGCAAGGGAGGGGATGCGCGATGACTCCGGAAGAGAATGACCTGCTGACCCGTGTCCAGGGCTCTGCGCCGATGGGGCAGTTGCATCGTCGGCACTGGATTCCCGCCTGTCTGCCCGAGGAGGTCGCCGAGGCCGGTGGCAAGCCGGTGCGGGTGCGGCTGTATGGCGAGGACCTGGTGATTTATCGTGAGCCTGGCGGCAAGGTTGGCGCGCTGGGCGAATATTGCCCGCATCGGCGGGTGTCGCTCTCGCTCGGGCGCAACGAGGAATGCGGGCTGCGCTGCCTGTATCATGGCTGGCAGTTCGACGTCGCGGGCAATGTGGTCGACATGCCCTCCGAGCCGCCGAACACGAAGATGAAGCAGAATGTGAAGCACGTCGCGTATCCGGTGCATGAGGGGGCGGGGTTCATCTGGCTGTGGATGGGGCCGCGCGAGGAGATGACGCCGTGGGTGCCGCCGAACTGGGGTGTGGCGCCGGAGGACAAGATCGCGGTGGTGCGCATGCGCATTCACGCGAACTGGGCGCAGGTGCTGGAGGGGGCGATCGATTCGGCGCATTCCTCGTCGCTGCATTCGTCGGATTTCATCGGCGTGCCGATCGGCAAGGCGGAGGCGGATGATCGCAACTGGAAGCGGCCGAGCAACGACAAGGCGCCCCGCATGGTCGCGCAGATCTGCGATTGGGGGTTTCGGTATGCCGCGATCCGCAAGCCGCTCTATGACGAGGCGACGCATGATTACGTGCGGACAACGTTGTTCGCGGCCCCCTTCTATGTGCTGATTCCGCCGAACGCGTCCTACAAGGTGGCGCAGGCGCTGGTGCCGATCGATGATGAGAATTGCTGGTTCAATTTCATTGCGTGGCACGAGGACAAGGGCATCACCACCGAGGCCTGGCGGAAATTCTGCCACGCGACGAAGGGCGTGGATCTGGATGAGAACTGGGTGCCGCATCGCAATCGTGCCAATAATTATCTGCAGGATCGCAGCCTGATGGAGGCTGGTGATTTCACCGGCATCGAGGGCTTCATCATGCAGGACATGGCGATGTGGGAGACGATGGGCCCGATCGCCAATCGCAGCGAGGAGAAGCTTGGCGTGTCGGACGCGGCGGTGGTGCAGTTCCGCCGGCAGATGGTGGGTGCGGCGAAGGCGTTCCAGGAGGGCAAGCCGGCGATCGGGACGACGCAGCCGCGGGTGCCGTTGACCAAGCTGTCGAGTTTTGAGGGGGTGGTGCCGAAGACAGGACTCGAACCTG
>CAIVDX010000685.1 GCA_903904805.1 uncultured Rhodospirillales bacterium | reverse complement strand
TGAACCACACCTATATCCATTCCGCAGCCGATCCGGCGATGGCGCGCGCGGTGCTCGCCAACGCCAAGATGCGCCGCACCGGCGTGTGCGGGGCGACCGAGACGCTGCTGATCGACGCCGCCATCGCGCCCGCGCTGCTGCCGCTGCTGGTGGCCGATCTTGAAGCGCTGGGCTGCGATTTTCGCGCCGACCTGCGCGCGCGCGCGATCATGCCTGACCTGCAACCGGCGACGATGGAGGATTTCGACACCGAATGGCTGGATGCGATGCTCTCCATCGCGGTGGTGGATGGCGTGTATGCGGCCCTGGATCACATCCGTGCCCATGGCAGCCAGCACACCGATGCGATCGTGACCGACGATGCAGCCACCGCCAGCATCTTTCTCAACGGCATCGACAGTGCGGTGGGTCTGTGGAACGCCTCCACCCAGTTCTGCGATGGTGGCGAGTTCGGCTTCGGTGCGGAGATTGGCATCGCCACCGGGCGTGTGCATGCGCGCGGGCCGGTGGGGGTCGAGCAGCTCACCACCTATCGCTACATCGTGATCGGCAGCGGCCAGGTGCGACCCTGAGCGCGCAGTCCCGCTTTGGCGACCGGCGTGCCGTGCGCGTGGGCCTTCTGGGCGGGTCGTTCAATCCCGCGCATGAGGGGCATCGTTACGTGGCCGAACTCGCGCGGCGGCGGCTGCGGCTGGACGAGGTGTGGTTGCTGGTCTCGCCTGGCAATCCTTTGAAGGACCATGCCGGGATGGCACCGCTCGCCAAACGTCTTGAGTCCGCGCGGAGGATGGTCGATGGACGGCGGCTGATCGCCACCGATATCGAGGCGCATCTGCGCACGCGCTTCACCGCCGATACGCTCGCCGCGCTGCGCCGGCGCTTTCCGCGCACGCGCTTCGTCTGGCTGATGGGGGCCGACAATCTCGCCCAGCTGCCGCGCTGGCGGGCCTGGCGGAAAATAACCGCGACCATGCCCTTTGCCGTGCTGCCCCGACCCACCTACAATCGTCCGGCGCTCGCGGGCCAGGCGGCGCAGCGTCTGCGGCATGCGCGGCACCCCGCGCGCGCCGCTTCCGTGCTGGCTGGCGTTCCGGCACCCGCCTGGATGTTTCTGCCCGCTCTTCAACACCCGGCCTCGGCGACCGCTTTGCGCGCCACAACAGGAGAATGGCCATAGCCCGCAAGCCCCCCGGCGAGCCGCCGACCAAGAGCACGGCCCGCGCGACCTCAGCCACTCCCGCCAAGCCGCGCCGCGCGCCGCAGCCCAAGGCCACCCTCGCGCTCGCCGCCAAGGCGCCGGGCACGCCGCGCAAGAAGGCGGCCGCCGCCGGCCCCGTGGCGGAGACCGCGGCCGCGCCCAAGGCGCCGCGCACCCGTCGCAAGGCGGCCGAACCCAGCCGGCTCGACGCGGTGCAGGCCGTCATCGTCGCCAGCCTGGATGACGACAAGGCGGAGGACATCATCACCCTCGACCTGGTCGGGCGTGCGAGCTTCGCCGATCGGATGGTGATCGCCACCGGCATCGCCGACCGGCAGATCACCGCGATGGCGACCCATCTGGAGGACAAGCTGCACGAGGCCGGCATCAAGCGCGTGCAGATCGAGGGGGCGTCGGGCTCGGATTGGGTGCTGATCGATGCCGGGGATATCGTGGTGCATCTGTTCAAGGCCGAGGCGCGGGAACTGTACGGGCTGGAGAAGATGTGGGCGCCGTCGGCGTTGGATGAAGCGCACGAGTAAGGGGCGAGATGTTCTTTTTTGAAAAAAAGAACCAAAAACCCTTTGCCTGTTCGGGCCGGTGGCAGGGCGGGCAGCGAGATTGATCCGCATCATCGCGGTGGGGCGCCTGAAGAGCGGGCCTGAGGCGGAGCTTGTTGAGCGCTATGCCGGGCGGATCAAGCCGAAGCTTGAGATCATCGAAATTCCCGAGGGACGGGGCGCACCCGCCGAGGTGAAACGGCGGGAGAACGAGGCGCTGCTCGCCGCGCTGCCGGCGAAGGCGATCGTGATCGCGCTTGATCCTGGCGGCGCGGCGCTCGACAGTCTGGAACTCGCCGGCAAGCTCGATGGCTGGCTGGCGCTGGCGCGGCCGGTGTGTTGCCTGATCGGCGGGGCGGAGGGGCTGGACGCCGGCACCATCGCCCGCGCGGACGCCACGCTGAGCCTGGGGCGGATGACCTGGCCGCATTTTCTGGCGCGCGCGATGCTGGCGGAGCAGATTTATCGCGCGCGGGCGATCAGCGCGGGGCATCCGTATCATCGAGAGGGACGGCCCTAGAGCGTGATCGCGTTGGTGTGAATCGTCAGCTCGATATCAGGCGTCACGACATTGCAGGCGGCGGCGGAGAGGACCACGGCCGGCCATTGCTGCGATGATGCCTGGCTGGTGAAGGGACATGGCACCGGCACAAAATCGCCGCACGCAAAGCTCGGCGTCGGCAGCGTCGTCCGGGTTGTCGCGCGTTCCGGCTCGCGGGCCGCGATGACGGCAACGGAATTTTCGATCTCGGATCCGGTCCGCCGGCAAAGCCATGATCTTGTTCAACAAAGCCTGTTCCTCGATGGGCGGACTGCGTCGGCAGTGCACGGCGGACCCGGGTTTGCCAAAGTTTTTTGCTGCCTTTTTTCAAAAAAGAAGCGCTTCTCTCATCACCCCTCCCATTTCAACCATTGTTGCGACACGCCCCCTGCTCAGCTACGGAGATCGGCGAGTCGCGCAAGCGAAAAGCGCAGGAGATCCGTCATGTCCACTCAGGTTCAACGCCCGGTGATGCTGGCCATTCTGGATGGCTGGGGGTGGCGTGAGGAGTCGGCCGACAATGCGGTGAAGCTGGCGCATACGCCGAATTTCGATCGGCTGTGGCAGGCTGGGCCGCGGGCGTTTCTCGCCGCGTCGGGGGCCGATGTCGGGCTGCCGCCGGGGCAGATGGGCAATTCCGAGGTGGGGCATCTGAATATCGGGGCCGGGCGCATCGTGGTGCAGGATCTGCCGCGGGTGGATGATGCGATCGCCGATGGTTCGATGGCCCAATCGCCGGAGATCGCCGCGTTCATCGAGACGATGCGCAGCTCCGGTGGCACGGTGCATCTGATCGGCCTGGTGTCGGATGGCGGGGTGCATTCGCATCAGAACCATGCGATCGCGCTGGCGCGCATTCTGGCGCGGGCGGGCATTCCGACGCTGGTGCATGCCTTCCTGGATGGGCGCGACACGCCGCCGCGGTCGGCCGCCGGCTTCCTCAAGCAGTTCATGGCGGATTTGCCGCCCTATACCCGCATCGCCACCATCTGCGGGCGCTATTATGCGATGGACCGCGACAAGCGCTGGGACCGGGTGCAGCAGGCCTGGGCGGCGCTGGTGCTCGGCGATGGCGGGCATTTTCCGGACGCGCCCTCGGTGGTGGATGGCGCCTATCAGTCGGACGTGTCGGACGAGTTCATCCATCCCACCGCGATCGCGGGCTATCGCGGCATGAAGGATGGCGACGGGATTCTGTGTTTCAATTTCCGCGCAGACCGGGTGCGGGAGATTCTGGCGGCGATGCTCGACCCGGGCTTTAGCGGGTTTGCGCGCAGTGCGACGCCGCGATTCGCCGCGGCGTTGGGGATGACACGGTATTCGGATGCGCTGGCGCCGTTCATGGGCAGCATTTTCGCGCCGATCAGCATGGAAAACCTGCTGGGTGAGGTGGTGGCGGCGGCCGGGCGGACGCAGCTGCGCATGGCGGAGACCGAGAAATATCCGCACGTGACCTATTTCTTCAACGGCGGCATCGAGGTGGCGAACCCGGAGGAGGACCGCATCATGGTCGCCTCGCCGAAGGTGGCGACCTATGATCTGCAGCCTGAAATGTCGGCCGACGAGCTGACCGACAAGGCGGTCGAGGCGATCACCTCGACAAAGTTCGACATGGTGATCCTGAATTTCGCCAATCCGGACATGGTCGGCCATACCGGCAGCCTGCCGGCGGCGATCGCGGCGGTGGAGGCGGTGGATCGCGATCTCGGCCGCATCATGGCGGCGGTGGAGGCGCAGGGGGGCGCGCTGCTGGTCACCGCGGATCATGGCAATTGCGAGCTGATGCGCGACCCCAAGACCGGCGGGCCGCACACCGCGCACACCACCAATCCGGTGCCGGTGGTGCTGATGGGCGCGCCGGAGGGGGCGTCGCTGCATGATGGGCGGCTGGCGGACATCGCGCCGACGCTGCTGCAGCTGATGGGGCTGGCGCAGCCGGCCGAGATGACCGGCCGGTCGCTGCTGCTGCCCCGGGGTGCTGCGGCGGAGCCTCAGCATGCGAAAAATGCCGCGGAGTAGCCTGCTGAGCCTGACCATCGCGATGGTGGCGGGGGCCGCCGTCGCCGAGCCCGCACGCTCGCCGGATGCGCTGCGCCATGCCATCGAGGCCGCCGAGCAGGGCCACAGCGCCGATCTCGCCGCCCAGCGCCAGGCCGCGGCACGGGCGCGTGCCGCGGCTGACGATGAAGCCAGGCTCGCCGCCGGTCGCATCGCCGCGGCCACCAGATTGCGCCAGACCGAGATCCGCCTGGATGCGGAGTCGCAGCGCATGGTCGCGCTCGCGCAGAGGCGGGCGGCGGTGGCCGCTAGGCTGGCGCAGCGGGCGGATGATCTCGGCCCGCTGCTGCCGGTGATCCTGCGGCTCGAATCCTGGCCGATGGAGAGCCTGATCGGCATGCAGGGCAGCACCGATGACGCGCTGCGCGGCGCGCTGGTGTTGCGCGGTGTGGCCAGCACGCTGGAGGCGCAGGCGCGTGATCTGCGCGCCCGCCAGGCCGAGCTGGCCGCCGCGGACGCCGCCATCGCGGCCGCCCGTCCGGCGCTGGAGGCCGCCGAGGCCGCCCAGCGGGCCGAGGCCGCGAGCCTGGACGCCCAGCTGCAGGGGGCGCGCCTCGCCCATGCCCGCGCCGAGGCCGAGGCCGATGCGGTCGCCCGCCAGGCCGCCGCCGCTGCCGCGCGGGCCAGCGATCTGCGTGAGGCGCTGGCGCGCATCGAGGCCGACCAGCGTGCCGCCGAGGCGCGGGCCCACGCGCAGGAGGCGGCGGCGGCGAAATCCCACCACAGCCTGGCTGCCAATGACGCCAGGCGCCGCGCGGAGGAGCTCGCCCGCCCCGCCGGGCCGGGGCTCTCACACTCCGGCGTGGCCGAGCCGGATCATCCCACCGCCACGCTGGCCAGCGCGGCCACCGGTGCGCCCAGACTTGCCGCGTCCGGGGCGGCGCCGGTCGCCGGGCATGTGGTGCGGGCCTTCGGCGCGGCGACCGAGGCAGGGCCGGCGCATGGCATGTCGATCGAGGCGCCGCCGCATGCGCGGGTGGTTGCGCCCTGCACCGGGCGGGTGGTGTTCGCGGCGCCGTTTCGCAGTTTCGGGCCGATGGTGATCCTGGATTGCGGCGGTGGGTCGCATTTCGTGCTGGCCGGGCTGGAGCGGCTGGATGTCGAGGTGGGCCGGCCGGTGCACGCCGGCGAGCCGCTGGGCGTGATGCCCGGCTGGGACGCCCAGGCCGGCGGAGCGCGCCCTTCATTGTATGTTGAACTGCGGCGCGGCGGGCAAACCATCGATCCCGCGCCCTGGCTGCGGGGTTCCTAACAAATAGATACGTCTGTTTAGCTTGATGTAACGCCTGTGCGGCGTAATTGTAGCCAATGGCGCCGGTCGTTCGGCGCGGAAAGGATCCTGCCTATGAATCTGCGCAAAGGCCTGATGTTCGGGGCCGCCTTCGCCGCCGGCATGGCCGTCGGCCCGCTGAGCCATGTCATCGCCCCCTTCGGTCTGCGGGCCAATGCCGCGGAGAGCGACAGCGCCAACACCTATCGGCTGCTGACCTTGTTCGGCGACGTGTTCGAGCGCGTGCGCGCCGAATATGTCGAGCCGGTGAATGACCGTGACCTGATCGAGAACGCGATCAATGGCATGCTGACCGGGCTGGATCCGCACAGCTCCTATATGAACGCCAAGGCGTTTGGCGACATGCAGGTGCAGACGCATGGCGAGTTCGGCGGGCTGGGCATCGAGGTGACGCAGGAGAACGGCTTCATCAAGGTGGTGAGCCCGATCGACGACACACCGGCGGCGCGCGCCGGCATCAAGCCGGGCGATCTGATCCTGACGCTGGACGGCAAGACCCTGCAGGGGCTGAGCCTGAACGACGCGGTCGATCAGATGCGGGGCAAGCCGGACACGGCGATCCATCTCACGATCAAGCGGATCGGTGTGGCCGAGCCGGTCGATGTCACCATGAAGCGCGAGATCATCAAGCTGCAGGTGGTGAAGAGCCGGCTGGATGGCGATGTGGGCTATATCAGGCTGTCGAGCTTCAATGAGCAGTCCGACCCGTCAATCCGCAAGGCGGTGGCGAGCCTGAAGGCGCAGGGTGGCGACAAGCTGAAGGGCTTCATCCTCGATCTGCGCAACAATCCCGGCGGGCTGCTGGATCAGGCGGTCGCGGTGTCGAACGATTTCCTCAATCGCGGTGAGATCGTCTCGACCCGGGCGCGCCATTCCGATGAGAGCCAGCGCTGGAACGCCAAGTCGGGCGGCGACCTGACCGGCGGGCTGCCGCTGGTGGTGCTGATGAATGGCGGCTCGGCCTCGGCCAGCGAGATCGTCGGCGGTGCGCTGCAGGACCAGCGGCGAGCGATCATCGTGGGCGTGCGCAGCTTCGGCAAAGGCTCGGTGCAGACGGTGATCCCGCTGGCGGGCAACGGCGCGATGCGGCTGACCACGGCGCGCTACTACACGCCGTCGGGCCGCTCGATCCAGGGGCTGGGCATCACGCCGGATGTCGAGGTGAACGAGACCGCCGCGGATCGGCCGAAATTCGGCCCCGAGCGTGAGGCGGATCTGAACCATGTGCTGACCAACTCCGGCGGCACGCCGCAGGCCTCGGCCCCGCCGCGCACCGACCTGCCGGCGATCGTGAAGGAGATTCCGAGCAAGCCGCCCGAAAACTGGCCGAGCTTCGATCCGACCAAGCCGGAGACCGATTTCCAGCTGGTGCAGGGCGAAGCCGTGCTGCGGGCGATGGCGCCGGTGAACCGCGCGGCCCGCTAGAGGGTGATCGCTTGAAGGTGCTTTATCGGAAAGCGAGACTCACGCTCACACACAAAGGGCTAGACCATGATCGCACCGACGATGTTGATCCGACAGCTCGCGATCATGGCCTAGGGCCTGGATGATGCGGTTGGGCAGGGAACGTGCCTCCGTGGCACCGGACCGGACGACGGATCGGGCGGCAAAGCAGGCGGCAGGTGGCGGGTGGCGGCTGCTCGGCGGCTTTTGGTTCGGCGTGCTTGGTCTGCTGATCGCCGGTGCGGCGACGCTGCAGATCGAGGGCCCGCCCACGGCGCGGCCGATCGCCGCCGCACGGGCGAGCCTGCCTGCCCATGCCGACGCACCGGCCGCCTCGGCGGTCAGCGCCGTCAGCCAGAGCCGCGTGCAGGCCGCGGCACCTGCCCTGGCCCCTGCCCTGGCCCCTACCTTGGCCCCTACCCTGGCCATGCCGGTCGGCGAGGCCGCGCGGCCCGCGCACGCTGCCGCCATCGACCATGCGCGGCCACGCATCGCCATTCTGCTGAGCGGCGTCGGGCTCGACACCACGCAGAGCCGCCGCGCGATGGCGCTGCCGGCGGCGGTGACGCTGGCGATCACCCCCTATGCCGCCGACCCGCCCGCACTGGCCGGTGCCGCGCGGGAGGCCGGGCATGAGCTGGTGCTGTCGCTGCCGCTGGAGCCGGCCGGCTTCCCGCTGAACGATGCCGGCGCGCATGCGCTGCTCACCGGGGCGGACGCGGCGCGCAATGACGCCAATCTGGCCTGGGTGCTGGCGCGCTTCACCGGCTATGTGGGCGCGACCGGCGCGCTGGACGGGCTGCGGGGGGAGCGCTTCGCCGCCGCCACGCCGCTGTTCACCCCGCTGCTGCGCGAGCTGCGCCAGCGCGGCCTGTTCTATGTCGACCCGCGCGTGGCTGCCGCAGCACTTCCGGAGGGCGCGCGGGCGGCCGATCTGCTGCTCGACGAGCCGGGTGGGCGGGATGCGATCCAGGCACATCTGGCCGCGCTGGAAGAGCGCGCCCGCGATCGCGGCACCGCGCTCGGGTTGGTGGGCACGCCGACGCCGGTGCTGCTGGACCGGCTGGAGAATTGGCTCGCCACGCTGGCGGACCGCGGGTTCGTGCTGGCGCCGGTGGGCAGCCTGATCGAGATGCCGGCGCACCCGGCTATGATGCAGCAGGTGGGCGCGCATCCGGTGGGCGCGCGCAGGGCGGCCGCGGAATGACCGCCCGGCTGGCCAATCTGCCGCTGCCCGATCGGGATTATCGCCCCAATGTCGGCGCCGCTTTGTTCAATGCGCGCGGCGAGGTGCTGATCGCCCGGCGTGCGGGTCTGCCGGACCATGCCAGCCATGCCTGGCAGATGCCGCAGGGTGGCATCGATCGCGGCGAGGCGCCGGAGGATGCGGTGCTGCGCGAGCTGGCCGAGGAGGTCGGCACCAACAATGCCGAGATCATCGGCATGCATCCGCAATGGCTCTGCTACGAGCTGCCTGGCGCGCGGCGCGGCCGCTACAAGGGCCAGGCGCAGCTATGGTTCGCGCTGCGCTTTCTGGGCGCGGATGACGAGATCAGGCTGGATGCCGACACCCATATCGAGTTCGATCGCTGGCGCTGGGCGGAGCTG
>CAIVDX010000684.1 GCA_903904805.1 uncultured Rhodospirillales bacterium | reverse complement strand
CTGATCGTCCTGCCGCACGGCGGGCCGGAGGCCTATGACACCACCGCCTTCGACTGGTGGGCCCAGGCGCTGGCCTCGCGTGGTTACGCCGTGCTGCAGCCCAATTTCCGCGGTTCGACCAACCGCGGCCACGCCTTCAAGACGGCGTCCGTCACCTCCAGCGCGAAGCGCAGGCGGTTTTCCAGGGCGCCGCCATAGGCGTCGGTGCGCTTGTTGGAGCTATCGCGCAGGAACTGGTCGATCAGATAGCCGTTGGCGCCGTGGATCTCCACGCCATCGAACCCGGCGCGCCTGGCGCAGGCGGCGGCGTGCTGGTAGGCCGCGATGATGCCGGGGATCTCATCGGTGCGCAGGGCGCGCGGCGTGACGTAGGGTTGCGGGCCCTGCTCGGTGAAGCAGGCGCCTTCGGCCTTCACCGAGGAGGGGGCCACAGGCAGGGCGCCGCCCTCCTGCAGGGCGGGATGGGAGACGCGGCCGGTGTGCCAGAGCTGGCAGAAAATCTTGCCGCCGACCTCATGGATGGTGTCGGTCACGCCGCGCCAGCCGGCGATCTGCGCGTCGTTGAAGATGCCGGGTGTCCAGGCGTTGCCACGGCCTTGCAGCGAGATGTTGGTGGCCTCGCTGACGATGAGTCCGGCGGAGGCGCGCTGGCGGTAATATTCGGCGTTCAGCGGCCCGGGAATGCCCGCGCTGCCCGCCCGCCGCCGCGTGAGCGGGGCCATGACGATGCGGTTGGAGAGGATCATGTCGCCCAGTTTGTAGGCGCGGAACAGGTCGGTCTCGGTCATGTGTTGTCCAGGGTAGATTGCTTCTTAAGTGTGGCCCGACGCGCCCGCGGAGGCGAGTCCCCGGCAAGCGCCCGCGCACCGCACCAAACCTCCACACGTCCTTTGCTTCTTTTTCCCAAACAGGCGCTTGTCTTAGCCGAGCCTCGGAAACAGCTTGAGCGCATTCTCACGACCGATCATTGCCTGGCGCTCCGCCGGCATTGGATATTTCGAGAACGCGGTGGATGTCGCGACAACCGGAACGAACGGGTTGTCGGTGCCGAACAGCAGCTGTCCGGGCCCGACGAAATCCAGCGCGGCGTCGAACGTTGCCGGGTTCATCGAGTTCGCGACGTCGTAATGCTGCAGCTTAAAGGTTTCCAGCGGGCTGGCCGGCAGGCGCGCGGCGAGCTCGGGATGGCGACCGAAATATTGGCTGATGCGGGTGGCGAGCACCGAGGTCACGCCGCCGGTGTGGGAGAAGATGAAGCTGATATTCGGGCAGCGCTTGAGCGTGCCGCTGACCATCAGGCTCAGCAAAGCGCGGGTGCTGTCGAACAGGAACTCCACCGTGGTCAGCGAGATGTCCGGTACGGTGTGCGAGCAGCAATCCGGCGCGGTGGGGTGCACGAACACCACGGCGTGGCGGCGGTTGAGTTCGTCCATCACGGGGGCGAATTTCTTGTCGCCGAGCCATTTGCCGTCATAGCTGGTCAGCAGGCAGACGCCATCGGCGTGCAGCGTGTCGAACAGATAGGCGATTTCCTTCAGCGAGCCGTCCTGGTCGGGCAGGGGCAGGGCAGCGAAATGGCCGAAGCGGCCTTTATGGTCGCCCATCAGGCGGGCGCCCGCCTCATTGCACTCGCGCGAGAGTGAGCGGGCAGCCGCGGCCTTGCCGAACCAGACGGGTGGCGTGCAGACGAAGGCGGTTTCTACGCCGAACTTGTCCATCTGGGCGAGCGATGTCTCGGCTGTCCAGCTGGTGATGGCGGTGTGGTCTGTATCGACAAATCTCAGCAGTTCGGGCGCGGCCCGCTTGAGATAGACCGGCGGAATGAAATGGTGATGCACGTCGATGCGCCCGGCATCGGCGGCACGCGCGACCGAGGGGATCAGGGCGGCGGCCGCGCTGGCGCCCAGCAACTGGCGGCGGTTGATGTCGGTCATTGGTCGTTCCCCCGTGTTCTTGATTTTGGCAGCTAAGGTTGTTGGACTGTGAAGCCGGCCGGTGGTTCACCTCACAGGGTGGTTCCACCGGCCCAAACTCCCAGGAGTTTTGGCTTCCTTTTTAAAAACGAGGCGCTTGCCCTACTTCACCCCGACCAGTTCGACCTCGAAGAGCAGCGTCGCATTCGGCGGGATCACCCCACCGGCGCCACGTGCGCCATAGCCAAGGTCGGGCGGAATGATCAGCGTACGCTTGCCGCCGACATGCATGCTGCCCACGCCCTCGTCCCAGCCGCGAATCACCTGGCCGGTGCCGACGCGGAATTCGAGCGGGGTGCCGCGATCGACCGAGCTGTCGAACTTGCTGCCCTTTTTGCCGTCCACATACAGCCAGCCGGTGTAATGCACGCGCACGGTGGTGCCGGCATGCGGCACGATGCCGGTGCCAACCAGCGTGTCGATGTAGGTGAGGCCCGAGGGCGTGGTGACGGGGGTCTGCGCGTTGGCGTCGACGGTCATGGTGGCGGTGGCTCCGAACAGAGAGAGAAGGAAGGCGAGAATTTTCACGGTTGGCGTGTCCTTGGGAACGGGCGGGGTGGCAGGGTTCAGTCGGTGATGACCTCGACAAGGGTCGGGAACGGTGCGGCCAGGGCTGCGCGCAATGTCTCCTCCAGCTCCTCGGCCTTGTCCACACGCAGCGCCTCGAAGGACTGGCCCTGGGCGAGCGCGCAGAAATCGAGATCGGGGAAATGCGCGCCGGGGACCTGCTGCATGCCGAACAGCCGGCCAAAGCGCATCAGCGCCTCATAGGCACCGTTCTTCAGGATGATCACCGTCATCGGCAGTTTGAGATGGGCGGCCGTCCAGAGCGCCTGGATGGCGTACATCGCCGAGCCGTCGCCGATGATGGCGATCACCTTGCGGTCGGGTTTGGCCATCGCCATGCCGATCGAGGCCGGCAGTCCATGCCCCAGCCCGCCGGAGGCGCCGGCGAAGAATCCATCCGAGTGCTCGATCGGCAGATAATCATGCATCGCCGGACGACTGGAGGGCGCTTCCTCGCAAATGATGGAATCGGCGGGGCGGAGGCGGGCCAGCGTCTGGTAAAACAGCTTGTCGGTGATGCCCCCCGTCGTGGGCAGCACCGGCGCCGGCTTGCGCGGGCTGGGCACCGGGCGCGGCGTGGTCAACGTGGGCAAAGCGAGCAGCGCCTCGAGGGCCAGGCGCAGATCGGTGACGATGGAGCTGCCCACCTGCGCCCAGGCGGCGATGTCGGGGTTGTTCACCAGCTGGATCAGGTCGGACCCGGGCGGGATCATCGGGCCCGCACCCTCGATGTGATAGGTGAAGACTGGCGCGCCGAGGGCGAGGATCAGGTCGTGGCCGGTGAGATCCGCGGTGATCTTCTCACGCGCGGCGGCCAGGAAGCCTGCGAACAGCCGGTGGCTCTCGGGGAAGTTGCAGCGCCCGCTCATCGGGCTGACCCAGACCTGGGCATTGATGCGCTCGGCCAGGGCCACCAGCGCGTCCATCGCGCCATCGCGGCTGATGTCGTCGCCGGCGACGATCACCGGGCGGGTGGCGGCATCGATCCGCTCGGCCAGGCGCGCGATCGCGGCGGGCTCGGCCCCGCGGGCCTGGGTGATGTCGTGCGCGGCGAAGCTGGTGGTGGTCTGCTCCCAATCATCGATCGGGATGGAGACGAACACCGGTCCGCGGGGCGGCTGCATGGCGATGGCGTAGGCGCGCATCAGGGCGGCCGGCACATCCTCCGCCCGGGCGGGCTCGCAGGCCCATTTCACATAGGGCTTGGGGAAGTCGGTGGGTGAGGCGGCGAACAGGAACGGGTCGAGTTGCAGCAGCGAGCGGGCCTGCTGGCCGGCGGTGACGATGATTGGGGTCTGGTTCTTCCAGGCGGTGAACATGTTGCCCAGCGCATGGCCGAGGCCGGCTGCGGAGTGCAGATTGACCAGGGACGCATTGCCGGTGCCCTGCGCGTGCCCGTCCGCCATGCCCATCACCACGCATTCCTGCAGGCCGAGCACATAGCGGAAATCCGCTGGCATGTTTTTGAGGAATGGCAATTCGGTGGAGCCGGGATTGCCGAAGATCGTGGTGATGCCCAGCGAACGAAGGAGGTCAAATACGGCGTCGCGCACGAGCAGGGTGGGGCGCTCGTCGGCATGTGCGCGGGTGGGTTCGAACATCGGGTCCTCCGGAAGACTTTTCGTTAGGTTAGAGGGGAAGGGATGGGTAGGCCAGTGGCAGAGGCGCTGGCCTACCCACGCATCCTCTTGAACCTCAACGTCTTCCAAGGACTGGGCATCGGCCCCACCGGCACCTCGATGATCGCCGGCGCGCGCTTGGCAAGCGCGGCGCGCACCGTGCCGCCGAGCTCCGCGGGGGTGCGCGCCCGCGCATATGCTACCCCAAAGGCGTCGGCGAGTTTGGCGAAATCCGGATTTTGCAGATCGGTGCAGAGGGTGCGGTTGCCGAAATCCTCGACCTGGGTGCGCTGCACGTTGCCGTAGGCATTGTCGTTCATGACGATCGTCACCAGCGGGATGCGGAACTGCGCGGCGGTGGCCAGCTCATTCAAGGTAAAGCCAAATCCGCCATCACCCGTAATCGCGATCACCGGCGCATCCGGACGCGCCACCTGTGCGCCCAGCGCGGTCGGGAAGGCCCAGCCCAGCGTGCCCTGGAAGCCGGAATCGAGGAAGGTCCGCGGCTGATAGACCGGCCAGAGCACGCGTGAGGCGTGGCCAAGCTGGGTGATGTCGAATACGGCGATGCCGTTGTCGGGCAAGGCGGCGCGGATTGCGGACAGCCAGGCGCGCTGGGGGGCGAGATGTGCGTTCTCGGTCTGACTCTGCGCGCGCAGGGCTGAGAAATCGGCTGCCGGGCGGGTGAAGCGGGGGATCGCGGCGAGCAGCGCGGGCAGCACGCGCGCGGCGTCGGCCTCGATGGCGAGGTCGGGCGTGCGGATGCGGGCCATCTCCTCGGGGTCGATCTCGACGTGTATGACGCGGAGATTGGCATCGCTCCCCCAGACCTGCATCGCCACCTGGGCGCGGCTGCCGATCACGATCACCACATCAACCTGCGGCCACAGCAGATGGCCCTCATAGGCGTCGAGGGCGAGGGGATGGCGGCTGTCGAGAATTCCGCGGCCGAGGCGGTAGCTGATCACCGGCGCCTGCAGCCGCTCGGCCAGCGCCTGGATTTCGACCGCGCAATGCTGCGCACCGCCGCCGACGATGATGGCCGGGCAGACCGCGTTGGAGAGCCAGTCCGCGGCGCGGGTGATCGCCGCATCATCGAGAGGGGGCGGGGCGGCGGATGGCGGGAGGGGCGCTGGCTCACCACGGGCCGGCCAGACATCGAGCGGGGCCTCCAGCGCCACCGGGCGAGGGCGGCCGGTGCGCAGCTGAACGAAGGCTTCCTCGGTGAGGGCGGCGGCGGTGGCCGGCGAGGTGATGCGCGCCGACCATTTGGTGAGGCCGGAGAGCAGGCCGGTCTGGTCGGCGATCTCATGCAGGATGCCCCAGTTCTTGCCGATCGCCGGGCTGGGCAGATTGCCGGTGATGCAGAGCATCGGAGCGCCAACGGCCCAACCGGTGCACAAGGCGGCACCGGCGTTCAGCACGCCAGGGCCAGGCACCACGCAGAACGGCGCGGGCTGCCCGGTCGCCATCGCCGAGCCGAGCGCCATATAGGCGGCGCCTTGCTCGTGGCGGGTGTGGATCACGCGGATCTTGTCGAGGGCGCCGTGCAGCGCATCGTGGAAATGGTCGTTCTGCACACCGGGCAGAGTGAAGAAATGGTTGACGCCGTTGCTGACCAGACCGGCAACGAGCGTTTGCGCGGCGGTGGGGGCGGAGGGTGTGCTGGTCATCGTGGCGTTTCCTGCGTTGTCTCTTGCCGCGGACTATGCGGCCCCTGCGGTGCCTCGTCCAATCGAGGCGGCGCGTCCGCTTTACGTCACCTTTACGTGCAAGGCCCCCGAACGGCATCGCGGATTTATTTAGACGGGCTCATATCTGTGGCGTGGCGTTGGTGCATGTCGCCCCACCCACTGGATGACGGACCCATGTTGGACCTGATCGCTCTTGTTGCCGGCGTCGGCGGCTTCGCTGCCATGATGTTCTATGCCTGGCTGTGTGAGCGGATCTGAACGCGCATCATGCTCGATCTCGTGCTCGGCGGCATCATTTCCCTCGCGTTGCTGGTCTATCTGGTCTGGGCGCTTGTGCGTCCAGAGGATTTCTGAACACGCGGCCAGCAGCGGCGCCGCCTGAAAGCCGAATATCATGACGACTTATGGATGGTTACAGATCGCCCTGGTCCTCGGGTTGACCGGGCTCGCCGCCTTTCCTCTAGGTGCCTACATCGCGCGTGTGATGCAGGGTGGCCAAGGCTTGTTGCATCCGGTGCTGGCGCCGGTGGAGCGGCTCTGTTACCGGCTCGCCGGCATCGACCACGCGCAGGGCATGGGCTGGCGCGTCTATGTCGGCGCGCTGCTGTTGCTCAATCTCGCGCATTTCCTTGTGCTGTATGCACTTTTGCGATTGCAGGGGGTGCTGCCTTTCAACCCGGCCGGGATTGGCGCGATGGCACCGGCAACCGCCTTCAACACCGCGATCAGCTTCGTGACGAACACGAACTGGCAGGCCTATTCGGGTGAATCCGGCGTCTCCTATTTTACCCAGATGCTTGGGTTGACGGTGCATAATTTTCTCTCCGCGGCCACCGGCATCGCCGCCGCGATGGCGGTCAGCCGAGCATTCGCCGCCGGTGGTGTGACAACGCTTGGCAATCTCTGGGCTGATCTGGTGCGTGCCACATTGTATATTTTGCTCCCGCTGTCGGTGGTGGTTGCCGTGGTGCTGATCGCGTCGGGTGTGCCGATGAGCATGGCCGCCTATCCCGACGCGATGACGCTGGAGGGTGTGCATCAGGTGATCGCGCTGGGGCCGATGGCGTTCCAGGAGGCGATCAAGCTGCTGGGCACCAATGGCGGTGGCTTCCTGAATGCCAATTCGGCGCATCCGTTCGAAAACCCGTCGGCTTTCACGGCGATGTTGGAGTGCATCTGCATCGCGGTGATCCCGTTCGCGCTGGCCGTCGGCTTTGGTCATGTGGTCGGCGACCGTCGCCAGGGGCGCGCCCTGTTCGCCGCGATGATGCTCCTCGTGGTTGCCGCGGTGGCCGCGCTCTACGCCACCGAGGCCGCGGGCAATCCGTTGCTGAGCGCGCTTGATGCCTCCGGTGGCAATATGGAAGGCAAGGAGGTGCGGTTTGGCATGGCGCTGACGGCGCTGTTCTCGGTGCTGACCACAGGTACCTCCTGCGGGGCGGTGATCGCCATGCATGACAGCTTTACCCCGCTTGGGGGAATGGTTGTGCTGTTCATGATCCAGCTCGGTGAGGTGCTGCCGGGCGGTGTGGGCTCTGGGCTGTATGGCATCCTGGTGTTCGCGCTGCTGGCGGTGTTCGTTGCCGGGCTGATGGTGGGGCGCACGCCGGAATATCTCGGCAAAAAAGTGCAGTCGCGCGAGATCAAGCTGGCGATGCTCGCGGTGCTGATCCTGCCGCTGACCATTCTGGGCGGCACCGCGATCTCGCTGGTGCTGCCGAGCGGGTTGGCATCGCTTGCGAACGCCGGACCGCACGGGCTCAGTGAGATGCTTTATGCCTGGAGCAGTGCCGCGGGCAATAATGGGTCCGCCTTCGCGGGGCTCTCGGCCGACACCAGCCTACTGGATTATGGGCTGGGGGCAGCGATGCTGCTTGGCCGCTTCGCCACGCTGGTGCCGATCATGGCGCTGGCCGGATCGCTCGCGCAGAAGCCGAAGCTGGCT
>CAIVDX010000683.1 GCA_903904805.1 uncultured Rhodospirillales bacterium | reverse complement strand
GACCTCCGGCATGCTCGCCCCGCCATGCCGCGCCGTCAGCTCCAGATGGCGGTATTTGCCGCCCCGCGCATTCACCAGACTTTCCAGGCTCGGCGTGGCCGACACCAGCACGATCGGCGCCGCACTGAGCCTTGCGCGGACCACCGCCATGTCGCGCGCGTGGTAGATCACGCCGTCCTCCTGCTTGAAGGCGGTCTCGTGCTCCTCATCCACCACAATGAGCCCAAGATCGGGGAACGGCAGGAACAAAGCCGACCGCGCCCCCACCAAAATCGGCGCCTGCCCGGCCGCCACCGCCCGCCAGGTCTGCCGCCGCACCCGCGATGACAGGTCCGAATGCCACACCGCCGGCGCCACGCCGAACCTGGCCTCGAACCGCTCCAGCCATTGCGAGCTCAGCGCGATCTCCGGCAACAGCACCAGCGCCTGCCGCCCAGCCGCCAGACACTCCGCCACCGCCTCCAGATACACCTCGGTCTTGCCGGAGCCCGTCACGCCCTCCAGCAGCGTGGCGGAGAATTCCCGCGCCGCCACCAGCCCGCGCAGCGTCGCCGCCGCGCCCGCCTGCTCCGCGCTCAGCTCCGGCCCTGGCCGCACCAGATCGGGCATCGCGAATCCCGCGCCATCCGGCATCGCCACCGCCCGCAGCAGACCAGCCCGCGCCATCGCGGTGATCACCCCCGAGCTCACCCCCGCCTGCCGCGCCAGATCCGCCGCCACCCGCGGCATCCCGTCCGCCAGCACCTCCAGCACCTTCCGCCGGGTCGGCGTAACCTCCTGGTTGCTCCCCCCGGCGAGCCAGCCACTCATCACCCGCGGCGTGGCCAGCGCGTTCACCCGCAGCGCCATCGCCATCACCTCGCCCGGCGCGCTGAGCGTGTAGGCCGCCACCCAATCGACGAACGCCCGCAGGCTGGCGGGCATCGAGGGTGCCTCCAGCAGCGCCGAGATCGGCCGCAGACGCTTCTCCGCGATCACATCTCCGGCACCGCGGTCCCACACCACGCCCACCTCCTGGCGCTTGCCCAGCGGCACCAGCACCACATCCCCGGGCGCGACCTGCATTCCCTCCGGCACCGCATAATCAAACGGCCCGGCGAAAGGGTACGGCAGCAACACAGGCACCCGCCGTGCGCCGCGGAGCGCGCCAAACGCAGATGGGCGCTTTGGCGACGCGCCCAGGCTGTCTATGCTCAGCTGATGCTCGGACTCGGTCATACATTCCCAATCAGCACGCGCCCCCCGCCAGTTACAAGCGCCGCACGTTGATGCTCGCCGAGCAGGCCCGCACCGAATATCTCGACTATCTCCGCGCCGAACGCCGCGCCGCCACCCGCACGATCACCGCCTACGCCGCCGACATCGCCGACTTCCTCGGCTTCCTCACCCACCATCTCGGCAACACCCCGACGCTGGACGACCTCGCCGGCCTGCGCCCCGGCGACCTGCGTGGCTGGCAGGCCACCCGCGCCGCCACCGGCGTGGTGAACGCCACCCGCGCGCGCAACCTCTCCGCCGTGCGCAGCTTCTACCGCTTCCTCGCCCGCCGCCACGGCACGCCCGACACCGTGATCCGCCTGGCTGCCACGCCGAAATCCCGCCGCCCCATCCCGCGCGCCCTCTCGCCCGCCAACGCCATCAGCGTCACCACCGACATCGCCGAGCTCTCCGACACGCCCTTCGCCCAAACCCGCGACACCGCCCTGTTCACCCTGCTCTACGGCTGCGGCCTGCGCATCGGTGAAGCCCTGTCGCTGAACATCGCCGACGTCGCCGCCCTGCGCCGCGGCGCCCTGATGGTCACCGGCAAGGGCAACAAACAACGCCTCGTCCCCGTCCTGCCCGTGGTGATCGACGCCATCGACGCATGGCTGCGCCACCACCCCTCCCAAGCGCCCGACGCGCCGCTCTTCATCGGCGTGCGCGGCAGGCGCCTCGACCCCGCCATCGCCCAACGCACCCTGCGCGCCTTCCGCGCGCTCGCCGGCCTGCCCGACGACGCCACCCCGCACGCCCTGCGCCACTCCTTCGCCACCCACCTGCTGGCAGGCGGCGCTGATCTGCGCGCCATCCAGGACCTGCTGGGGCATGCCTCATTGTCGACAACGCAGCGCTACACGGATGTGGATGCCGCGAAGCTGATGGCGGTCTGGTCGGCGGCGCATCCTCGGGCGAAGTTATGAAAGATCACGGCAAGCGCTTGTTTCTTGAAAAAAGGAAGCAACCGACCTTTGAGCGGTCCGCGCGACTACAGACCATCTGTGGTGGCCCTTGACGGTCCCGTTCTGGTTGCCGCTGCTGCTGGGGTTCCTGAGCGCGGTCGGGCCGCTCGCGACAGACATGTATCTGCCGGGGCTGCCCTCGATCGAGCATGATTTCGCCGCGATCCCCGGCGCCTCGCAGATCACGCTGGCCACCTGGCTGTTCGGCCTCGGCATCGGCCAGGTGCTGCAAGGCACCCTGTCAGACCGCTTTGGCCGACGCGGACCCCTGCTCGCCGGCATGGCGCTGTTCACCGCCTCCTCCATCGGCTGCGCCACTGCGGACAGCATGACCTCACTGGCCATCTGGCGCGCCATCGGTGCCATTGGCGGCTCGGCCGGCATGGTGATCCCGCGCGCCATCGTGCGAGACCACGTCACCGGCAACCGCGCCGCCCGCATGATGTCGCAACAAATGCTGGTGATGGGCGCCGCCCCCATCCTCGCCCCCAGCCTGGGTGGCCTGCTGATCGCCTGGACAGGCTGGCGCGGCATCTTCTGGTTCCAGGTCGGCTTCGGCGTGCTCTCCATCGCGCTCAGCGCGCTTCTCCTGCCCGACAGCCTGGCGCCGGAACATCGCATGCGCGTCGACCTCGCAGGCCTGCTCAAGCGCTTCCTGAACATCCTGCGCGAGCCGATCTTCCGCGCCCACGCCCTGATCGCCGGCGCGGTGGCCCTGTCGGTGTTCGCCTATCTCGGCGGCGTGCCCGGCATCTACGAGCATCGTTTCGGACTGACACCGGTACAGAGCGGCGAGATGTTCGGCTCCAACGCGCTCGCCTTCATCATCGCCACCCAGATCAACGGCCTGCTCGCGGTGCGCGTCGGCAGCCCCCGCCTGCTGGGCTACGGCGTGATCGGCTTTTCCATCGGCGGCATCGGCGTCGTCGCCTTCTGCTTCGGCGCGCTCAGCGGCTTCTGGGGCCTGACAATCCCGCTCACCACCATGCTGTTCTCCACCGGCCTGATGGCCCCCAACACCGCCGTCGGCGCGCTGGCCAAACACGCCACCCAGGCCGGCAGCGCATCAGCGTTGCTGGGCACGGTGCAATACGGCCTGGGCGCCATCGGCGGCGCATTGGTGGCGATGCTGGCCAACGGCAGCAACATCCCCATGGGGCTGGTGATCACCGCCTCGATCGTGCTGGCGGTCTACGCCGCCAGATCACGCCCCAACTAACCAGAGGTTTTTGCTTCTTTTTTGAAAAAAGCAGCGCTTGTCTCAATCTTCCCGAATCATGCGATCCAGAATGCGGCGATACTGAACCGGCCCTGCATCAATCGCCAGCAGCGTCGGCTTGGGATCGCCCAGCTGCGTGATCCGCCGCTGCTGCGCCTCGATGACAGGCGCATCCTGTTCGGCGAAGGCGAAGGTACGCATCTTGTAGATATGCGCTCGGATTTCCGCGTTCTTCGCCGGGTCGGTCGTCAGCGGGTTCCAGCGCGCCGCGGTGTAGAAATAATGCGTGGTCGTCTCGGTCTCCGGCGTCAGCAGATGGATCGCCCAGAAGCCGGTGCCCTCCGATTCCGGACGCCCGACCGGTTTTGACCCCGTCTTCAGCGACAGCGTGGAGGGCGCGAACCAGCGGATGGTCTGGATCTGGTCACCACGCGGGCTGTCCCAGGTCGCCAATGTGGCCAGCAGGCCGGGCGTGGTGATGTCGTTGATCCCGCGCGAGACCGCCACCACGTCGCCATCCTGCTCCACCGTGATCTTGGCATGCACGGTCTCGTCATTGCCGAGGATGCCGGCATGCAGATAGGTGGTGTGGCTGAGATCGAGCAGGTTATCCACGATCAGCTCATAGCCCGCCTTCATGTGCAGATAGCCGGGCTCGGTGATGAATTCCGGCGCGGTGGTGTCCAGCGGGCTGAAATCCGGGATGGACTCCGGCGTCGGCGTCTTCTCGCCCAGCCACACCCAGATCACCGAATGGCGCTCGACGGCCGTGATCGTCTTCAGATGCAGCCCCGCGGCGATGGCGCCGGTGCCGTGCGGGTTGTGCACACACTGGCCATCAGCAGCGAATTCCAACCCGTGATACGGGCACTGGATGCGATCGCCCGGCAGAATGGTGCCCATCGAGAGCGGCGCGAAACGATGCGGGCAGGTATCCGGCATTGCCTTGGCGGTGCCATCGGCGGTGCGGAACAGCACGATCGGCGTGTTCAGAACCGTCCGCGCCAGCATCTTGCCAGGCTCCACCGAGGCGGCCCAGGCGGCGACATACCAGGTGTTGCGCACGAAGCGCCCGCCTGAGGTGCCGATGGATGTGCCAGTGGACGAGGGGGCGCTGAGATCGTCGGGCATGGGGATCCTCCGCGATGGCGCTGACGGCCATCTTTCACCAAATATCCTTCGCCCTGCTGCCGGCCGGGGTCAAGCGCCGCATGACGCCAGGCCACGCGACAGCACACCGCACCCCAAACTCTACCAGCCCGTCGCGCGGGCGATCACCTCGGCAGACGGCGGCGCGTCGCCACGCCAGGCCACGATCTGGTCCGGGCGGATCAGCGCATAGTCTGCCCCATACAGCTCCCGCGCCTCCACGCCGGGCACATCCAGCACCGTCATCGGCACGTCCGAGGCCACCGGCACACCCTCCGCGCCACCCAGCCGCAGCAGCGTGAAATCAAACCCGAACCTGTCATACAGGCTCACCCCATCCTCCAACCACAGATGCGGCGCCCGCCCACCTGGGCAGGCCGTCGGCTCATAGCGGTTCGCCTCGTCCGGCGGCGGAAGCGTGCCGTCCGGGCTCAGCAACGGCGAGCCGTCATAGCGCATGCCGAAGGTGATGCCGGGGATGTTGAACTCGGCGCGCGAATGCCGGTTCAGATACGCGCCCGCATGCGCCCGTGCGGCGGCCCCTTCGGCCGTGTCGTCCTCGATCTGCGGATCTGGCGCGAACAGCCCCACCGAATCCGCGAACGCGCGGGAGAATGACAGATTCCGCGCCGAGGCCGGCCGCCGCTCGATCTCATAGCTCGCCGCCAGCCCCGGCCCGCCCCAGCCATTCACCAGGGCCGCCAGCTTCCAGCCGAGATTGACCGCATCCTCGATCGCCGTGTTGTAGCCAAGCCCGCCGGTCGGGGTGAACAGATGCACCGCATCGCCCGCCAGGAACTGCCGCCCCTGCCCGAACCGCTCCGCCAGCAGCGCCAGCCCCGCCATCCAGGATGCCCGGCCGATCACCTCCAGCTCGAACTCCCGCCCCGTCGCCTGGAACAGCATCTGCCGCACCTGCGCCTCTGTCGGATCCTCCGGATCGCCGGGCCAGAGCTGGCAATGGAAATTGAACTCCATATCGCCATCGACCGCCGCCAGAAACGACCGGCGCTGCGGGTTGAACGCCCAATACATCCAGGCCTTCGGATGCGGGATCAGGTCGTAAAATTCGCGCGAGCGGAAAAACAGCGCATGCATGCGCCCGCCCATGAAATTGCGCTCGATCCCTGGCCCCTCAAGCTTGATGCCCAGGGCCTGCCGCAGGCGACTGCGCGCGCCCTCCGCCCCCACCAGATAGCGCGCCCGATAGACTGTCCGCGCCCCGCCCGCCACCGGCTCGGCGATGACCTCCACGTGGTCGCCGTGATCGACACTGTCCACCACCCGCGTGAGGTGCTGCAGCGTCACGCTCGGCAGCGCGGCGGCGTGCTTGTGCAGCACCCGCTCGACAAACATCTGGCTCACCCGATGCGGCAGCTCCGCCGCACTCCAGGAGCCACCCAGCCCTTTCACCAACTCCGTCGCCGCCTTCGACGAGGGCAGCTCAAACCTTGCCAGCTCATGCGTGCTGTAGCGGGTGAAATAGGCGATGTCGGTGGGATAATCGCCCGGCAGCCCCTCGGCACGCACCTCGTGGGCGAAGCCAAGCCGACGGTAATGCTCCATCGTCCGCGCCTGCGTCGCATTGGCCTGCGGATTGGTCGCGGTGGCGGCATCCTGATCGAGCAGCAGCGTGCGCACACCGCGCCGTCCAAGCTCGTTGGCCAGCATCAGGCCACAAGGGCCGCCGCCGGCGATGATCACGTCAGAGTCGAGACTCATGAAGACTCCAGAAGGAAGGATGTTCTTTTTTGAAAAAATGAACCAAAAAACTTTTGGGACTTTGTACCGGAGATGGGGCGCGTGCGTACCGCTGGAATACCCCGGTCGGGGAATTTCAGGGGTATTCGGGCGCCCCACATGAGATGCAAACCCGCAGAAGTTTTCTGCTTCCTTTTTTCACAAAAGAAGCCCTTGTCTCACCGCCCCGTCATAATCCGATCGACCAACTGCCGCACCGTCGGCACGAACCCGTTCGAATAAAACGGATCCGAGCCAAACCGATACGCATTATGCCCGCTGAACATCAGGTTGTTCTTCAGCTGGTCGGGGTCCTCGTTGTCATGCGCCACCTGCTGCAGCGTCTTCTGGATGCAGAAGCTGCGCGGGTCCGGCCGCTTGCCGTTGGTGAGGTCCTCGGCGTGCTGCGACCAGTTGGAAAAGCGGCACTGGCTCAGGCAGCCCATGCAGGCCACCTGGTCGGACAGAATCTCGCGGCCCTTGTCGGGCGTGACGAAGATCAGCGTGCTGTCGGGCGTGCGCATCGCTTCGGTGAAGCCCTCGTTTTCCCATGCCTCGACATGCAGCAGATCGGGCGGGGTGAGGTAGACGAGGCGCTTGCGCGGGCCAACGCCATAGGGGGCGATGTGCTCGCCCACCGGCTCGGTGGTGAAGGCCACCTGGCGCTCATTGCGGGCGCGCAGTTCCTGGATGAAGTCGTTGTTCACGGCCGAGGAATAGAAGCCGGTCGGGCTGAAATGGTTCAGGAACACATCGCCCTCGCGCAGCGTGAGCAGCTTCTGCTTCCAGCGATCGCTGATCGGGCTCTCCACCGTCAGCAGCGGGCGGGTGCCGAACTGGAAGGCAACGGGGCCGATCTCGGGATTGTCGAGCCAATGCGCCCATTCCTCCAGCCACCACACACCGCCGGCCATGATGATCGGCACCTCGGTCAGGCCGAAGCCGTTCAGCACGGTGCGCAGGGCGGCCACACGCGGATAGGGGTCTTCCGGCTTGGCCGGGTCCTCGCTGTTCGACAGGCCATTATGGCCGCCGGCGAGCCAGGGGTCCTCATAGACCACGCCGCCAAGCAGCCCCGGTGTCTTGGAATAGGCGCGCTTCCACAGGGCGCTGAAGGCGCGCGCGGAGGAGATGATGGGGTAATAGTGAACGCCGTATTTCGCCGCGATGGTGGACAGGCGATAGGGCATGCCCGCGCCGCAGGTCACGCCATTCACGATGCCGCCGACGCCGTCGAGAATCCCCTCGGCGACGCGCTCGGCCCCACCCATCTCCCACAAGATGTTCATGTGAATGCGGCCCTTGCCGCCAGAGATGTCATAGGCGCGCTTCGCCTGCTCGATGCCGCCGCGGATGGCATAGGCCACCAGCTCCTCATGGCGCTCGCGACGGGTCGGGCCGTGATAGATCTGCGGGATGACCTTGCCGGTTTCGTCATAGCTGTCGGCATTCACCGCGCTGAACGTGCCCACGCCGCCACCGGCCGCCCAGTGCCCGGCGGACTCGCCGTTGGACACGGCAACACCCTTGCCGCCCTCCACGATGGGCAACACATCCACGCCGCCCATTCTGAGCGCATTGATCGGCTTCATCCCGACACCTTCAGTCAAACGACGTCCCTGTAACAGGGCTGTATCGCTGATGGGAAGGGGCGGGCAGGCATTCCCCCGCCCGCCCCTCCGTTTCGCTCAGAGACCGATCACTCGGCCGGCTGATCGGCACCCTCGCGGCGGCTGCCGCCCTTCGCACCCACCTTGTCGGAGATGTCCTCGCCGGTGGCCTGGTCAACCACCCGCATCGACAATTTCACCTTGCCGCGGTCGTCGAAGCCGATGACCTTCACCTTCACCGCGTCGCCGACATTGACGATGTCGTTGGTCTTGTTGACGCGGGTCTGGGTCAGTTCGGAGATATGAACCAGGCCATCCTTGCTGCCGAGGAAGTTCACGAAGGCGCCGAAATCGGCGGTCTTCACGACCTTGCCGTTGTAGATCACCCCGATCTCCGGCTCGGCGACGATGCCACGGATCTTGTCGATCGCGGCCTGCGCCATCTTGGTGTCGGTCGCGGCGATCTTGATCGTGCCGTCATCCTCGATGTCGATCTTGCAGCCGGTCTGCTCGACGATCTCGCGGATCACCTTGCCGCCGGTGCCGATCACTTCGCGGATCTTCTCCTTCGGCACATTGATGATGGTGATGCGCGGCGCGGTGGCCGCCACATCGCCACGCGCGGCGGTC
>CAIVDX010000682.1 GCA_903904805.1 uncultured Rhodospirillales bacterium | reverse complement strand
TGCTCGAGCTCGTCCAGACGCTCGGCTGTGACCTCGCTGCCAAAGGTGAATTCGTCACTGTCTTCCTCGACGGCGACGATCTCCTCCTCGTCGCCGGCGCGGCGTTTGGCAGCGGCGTGCTTGAGATAGGCGACCCGCTCATCGACATTGGCATCGACATGCTGCAGCACCGACAGGCTCATTACCGCATCGTTGCGGCCGAGCTTGATGCCGCGCACGCCGGAGCTGTCACGCCCGGCGAAGACGCGCAGCTGGTCGTCCTCGATGCGGAAGCGGATGCAGCGGCCGAGGCGGGTGGCGAGGAAGGCGTCGTCGCCCTCGCGGCAGGTGGCGACGCCGATCAGCGTGTCGTTCTCATCGAGCTTCATCGCAATCAGGCCAGAGGCGCGCACGTTTCGGAAGTCGGACAGGCGGTTGCGGCGGACATTGCCCTGGGCGGTGGCGAAGACCAGGTGGAGGTTTTCCCACAGCGTTTCGTCGGGCGGCAATGGCAGCACGGCGGTGATCGAATCGCCGCCGAGTTCGGGCAGCAGATTGACCAGCGCGCGGCCCTTGGCGGTGGGGCCGGCTTCGGGCAGGCGCCAGACCTTTTCGCGATAGGCCTTGCCCCCGCTGGAGAAAAACAGCACGAACTGGTGCGTGTGGGCGTTGAAGCTGCGGGTGACGATATCGTCACCACGCGTGCTGGCAGCCGAGCGGCCCCGTCCGCCACGGTTCTGCGCGCGGAACACCTCAAGCGGGGTGCGCTTGATGAAGCCGTCACGCGTGATAGTGACGACCATCTGGCCGGGTTCGATCAGGCTTTCATCGTCCTGATCGGCGGCGGCATCGGCGATCTCGGTCATGCGCGGTGAGGCGACGATGGCGCGCACGGCGACCAGTTCGTTGCGCATCACTTCCATCCGGCGTGGACGGCTGGCCAGGATGGCCAGAAGATCGGTGATTTTCTCGGCGACTTCGCCAAGCTCGCCCTGGATCTTCTCGCGCTCGAGGCCGGTGAGGCGCTGCAGGCGCAGCTCGAGAATGCCGCGGGCCTGGGCTTCGGTGAGGTGCACCGTGGGGCCATCGGGGCCGTCGACGATCACGTTGCCGTCATCCTCGATCAAGGCCAGCAACGGCAGCACGCCGACGGCGGGCCATGCGCGCGCCATCAGGGCAGTGCGGGCGGCGGCGCCGTCGGAGCTGGCGCGGATCAGCGCGATCACCTCGTCGATATTGTCGACGGCGATGACGAGGCCAACGAGCAGATGGGCGCGCTCGCGCGCCTTGTTCAGGTCGAAGCGCGAGCGACGAAGAATGACCTCTTCGCGAAAGGCGATAAAGCAATCGAGTGCGTCACGCAGGCCCATCTGGCGGGGCCGGCCGCCATCCAGCGCGAGCATGTTCACGCCGAAGCTCGTCTGCAGCTGGGTGAAACGATAGAGATGGTTCAGCACGACTTCCGGCGTGGCGTCACGGCGGAGTTCGATGACGATGCGCATGCCTGAGCGGTCGCTCTCATCGCGCAGATCGGCGATGCCCTCGATCTGTTTGGCGCGCACCAGTTCGGCGATGCGCTCGATGAGGGTGGATTTGTTCACCTGATATGGGATTTCGGTGACGATGATGGCGTTGCGGTCCTTGCGGATCTCCTCGATCGCCGCGCGGGCGCGGATCACCAGACTGCCGCGGCCGGTCTCGAACGCCGAGCGGATGCCGGCGCGGCCCAGGATCATCGCGCCGGTGGGGAAATCCGGGCCGGGAACGATCTTCATCAGATCTTCCAGCGTTACACTGGGATCTTCGATGATGGCCAGGGTGGCGTCGATGATCTCGCCGGGATTGTGCGGCGGGATGTTGGTGGCCATGCCGACGGCGATGCCGTTGGCGCCGTTGATCAGCAGATTCGGGAACGCCGCTGGCAGAACCTTGGGCTCTTCGGCGCTTTCGTCATAGTTCGGCTGGAAATCGACGGTGTCGCGATCGATGTCGGCGAGCAGTTCGGTGCTGGCCTTGGCGAGACGCGCCTCGGTGTAGCGCATCGCCGCCGGTGGATCGCCGTCGACCGAGCCAAAATTGCCCTGGCCATCGATCAGGCGGACGCGCATCGAGAAACTTTGCGCCATGCGGACCATGGCGTCGTAGATCGCGGCGTCGCCGTGCGGATGGTATTTGCCCATCACGTCGCCGGTGACGCGGGCGGATTTGCGGTAGGGCTTGTCGGCGGTGAAGCCGTTTTCGTGCATCGCGAAGAGGATGCGGCGGTGCACCGGCTTCAGCC
>CAIVDX010000681.1 GCA_903904805.1 uncultured Rhodospirillales bacterium | reverse complement strand
CGATCCAGCTCACGGATCACGCGGCCCACCGCATTCACCTCCAGCTGCACCGAACCGGCCCGGCCGCGCAGCTTGGGGTCCTGGCTGAATTCGATGCCCGCGCGGCCCACCCGCATGCCGGGCAGCGAGAGCAGCGGATTTTCCGCCACGTCGGCCTCGTTCGGCGGCGCGACATAGCCCACCATATGGGCGAATTTCGGCCCGAACGGGTATTCGCGGGTGGTGCCGAGATCGACGATCACGCCTGGCAGATAGGGCGCGTTGACCTCGATCTTGGCCATCTCCTCCCAGCTGAGGAACTCGCGCAGCATCAGCGGGATGAAGCGGCGATGCTTGTGCAGGTCGCGCTCGACACGGGCGCGCTCATGCTCGGCCAGCGGCACCAGGGCGGCAAAGGCATCGAGCGAGGCCGCCACATCGGGCGTCTCCTCGGGGATCAGCAGGGCGCGCCAGTTCAGCTTGTTGCCGGCCAGCACCACGCCGGCGCGGTCGAGCACACGGCCGCGCGGCGGGGCGAGCATGCGGCCGGAGACGCGGTTGCTGGCCGCCATCGTCGAATAGCGGCCGCCCTCCTCGATCTGCAGCTTATAGAGGCGGCTGCCGAGATAGCCCATCGCGGCGATCTGGGCGGCGCCGATCATCAAAGCGCGGCGGGTGAAAATGCCCACGCGCTTGGTGTCGGCCTCGCGCCCGGGCGGCGAGAAGCTGCCGCGGCGGGGTTTGGCTTTGCCCAGCCCAGTGCCGAAGCCGAATAGGCGGGCCATCAGCGCCTCACCCGGCCGAAGGATCGGGCACCACACGGCGTGCCAGACGCAGCAGACCGCTCAGCGCGGGATAGACGGCGACCGCGATGGCGGCCTGGAAGACCATCGGCTCGGGCGGCAGCAGCCGCAACGACAGCAGGCAGAACAGCGCGAAATCCATCAGCGAGGCGGCGGTCGCCAGCAGCGCGAAGGCCAGCCATTGCAGCAGGAACGGCTGGCCAAGCAGGCCGCGGCGCCACACCAGCACGCAGGCCTGCAGCAGCAGCAGCGTCAGCAGCATCACGCCCACCGGCGCCAGGCCGAGCAGGTCGGCGATCAGACCGAGCACGAACACCACCGGCGACTACAGATCGATTGGCCGATGGATCGACCAGATGAACACGCTGCCCATGGCGAAGGCAGGCAGCAGCGGCGCCTGGGCGGGCAGGCCGAACGGCGCGGTGGCGATCACCAGCAGGATCAGCGTCAGCACCGCGGGCATGGCGTGGCGCGCGGTGAGGTCCACCCGGCGCATCAGCGTCGGACGCGGGCGAATTCCGGGCTTGCGCTGATCCATCACCCCTCCACCACCCGCGATCAACGGCGATCATTGGCACCAGGCCTGGTCGCCGACGCAGCTTGGCCGGCCGGCTTGCCCGCGGAAGACTGGGCAGCAGCGGAAGGGTGGGCAGCAGCGGGAGCCTGGGCGGGAGCGATGGTCGGCGCGGGGGCTGCCTGCTTGCGCGCGGCATCGATCGGACGGGCATCGGGCGCGCGCAGGTCGGCCGATTTCGCGTCGGCCGGGCGCACGTCCGACGGGCGCAGCTGCTGCAGGCCGTAATCGAAGATGCGTACCACCTCCAGCCGACCAAGATCGGCGAAGAGCTGCACCTCCGGCACGTGGCTGGCGCTGTAATGCACCACGCCCACCGGCAGGCCGGCGGGGAAGGCGCCGACCTCGGCGGAGGTGACGACGCGCTCGCCCTCGGCGGGCAGCACACCCTCCGTCCAGTATTGCAGGCGCGGGCGTGGGCCGTTGGAGCCGACCAGCAGGGCGCGGCCCCGGCTGCCCTCGAGCGTGACGGGGATGCGGCTGTTCAAATCGGTGAGCAGCATGACGCGGGCGCTGCGGGCGCCAACCTCGGTGATGCGACCCACCAGCCCCTGCCCGTCCAGCACGATCTGCGCGCGGGTGAGGCTGTGGCCGGGCGGCAGCGAGACCAGCACCGCGCGCGCATAGACGCCGCCGGCATCATCGACAACGCGGGCGCTGATGTAGCTAGGCGCCGGATCGGGCACCCAATGCAGATGCGCCTTCAGCAGCGCGTTCTCGGCATCCAGCGCCATCGCCACCGCCTGCCAGCGACGCAATGTCTCGTTTTCCTTCCGCAGACGCTCATTCTCGGCACGCATCTCGACGAGGCCGAGCGTGTCCTGCACGGCGTCGCGCACCTGCATCAGCGGTTCGGCGACGATGGCGTAGAGCGGCGACAGCAGGTCCCCCAGCGCGATGCGGGCGCGCTCGGCCAGCACCGCATCGGCCTTGCCGAGCAGCATCATGCCGAATGAGGCCATCACCAGCACCGGTAGCATCAGCCGTGCCAGCGCCTGGCGGGTGGGAATCGACAGCCGGATCAAACGCGCACGCCCTTCAACCGCTTACCTTTGTGTGACATTGCCGTGTTCGCACTGCACCATAGGCGGGCCAGGCCCGGAGAGCGACTAGTACATTGCGGGTCAGTACATCGAGCTCAGCACGCTGCGCAGGCGCTTGAGCTCCTCCAGCGCGCGGCCGGTGCCCAGGGCGACGCATTGCAGCGCATCCTCGGCGACCACCACGGGCAGGCCGGTCGCATCGCGCAGCACCTGATCAAGCCGGTGCAGCAGGGCGCCACCGCCGGACAGAACGATGCCCCGATCGACGATATCGGCCGCCAGCTCCGGCGGGGTGTTCTCAAGCGCGACCTTCACCGCCTCGACAATCTGGCCAACCGGTTCGGCCAGGCTCTCGGCGATCTGGTTGCGGCTGACGATGACCTCGCGCGGCACGCCGTTCATCAGATCGCGGCCCTTCAGCTCGCGATAGACGTCATCATCCGGACCAATGCTCGCCGCACCGATCTCCATTTTGATGCGCTCCGCCGAGCTTTCGCCGATCAGAAGGTTATGGGTGCGGCGGATGTAGGAGATGATCGCCTCATCCATCTTGTCACCGCCGACGCGCACCGAGCGGGCATAGACGATG
>CAIVDX010000680.1 GCA_903904805.1 uncultured Rhodospirillales bacterium | reverse complement strand
GCGGGAGGATTTGTAGGAGCAGTGCTCCGACCACATCACGCTGAACACGCCCAGCTCGGCGAGCGTGGGGGTGCGGCCCATGATCTCCAGCACCTTGGCATATTCCTCGGCATTCAGCCCGAAACTGCGGCCGAGGGCTTCATCAACAATTGGGGCCTCGTTCACAACCATCGTCATCAGGCCACCAACGCTTGGGCCAGGCTGTCGAACAGCGGCCGCCCGTCGATCCCGCCCATCAGCGGATCGACCAGATCCTCCGGATGCGGCATCAGCCCCAGCACCCGCTTGTTCTCGCTCAGGATGCCGGCGATCGCCCGCGCGCTGCCATTGCGATTGGCCGCCGGCGTGGCCGCCCCGTCAGCATCGACATAGCGGAATGCCACCCGCCCATCGCCTTCAAGCGCGTCGAGGGTCGCCTCATCGGCGGTGTAGTTGCCATCGCCATGCGCCATCGGGGCGCGGAACACCTCGCCACGGCTCCAGCGCGCGGTGAACACCGTTTCGGTGGTCTCCACCCGCAGCCATGTGTCCATCGAGAGAAAGCGCAGCCCGGCATTGCGCAGCAGCGCGCCCGGCAGCAGGCCGCTCTCTGTCAGGATCTGAAAGCCGTTGCACACGCCCAGCACATAGCCGCCACGGCCGGCGTGCGCGCGCACCGCATCCATGACAGGCGAGCGCGCGGCCATAGCGCCGCAGCGCAGATAGTCGCCATAGGAAAACCCACCAGGCAGCACCACCACATCGAGGCCGGACAGATCGGTCTCGGTGTGCCAGACCATGCGCGGCGTTGCCCCGAAGCACAGCTCCAGCGCGATCGCCATGTCGCGCTCGCGATTGATGCCGGGAAAGACGACGATGCCGGCGCGCATCACGCGCCCGTCGGGATGGACACCGAGAAGCTCTCGATCACCGGATTGGCCAACAGCTTCCGCGCCATCTCCGACGCCTGCGCCCGCGCCCGCTCCGGATCGGTCTCGGCAATCTCCAGCTCGATCACCTTGCCCGCCCGCACCTCGCCCACCCCGGCAAAGCCGAGCGTGCCCAGAGCCTGGCCGATGGCGCGCCCCTGCGGATCGAGCACGCCATCCTTCAGCATCACAGTGACCGCAACCTTCATTGCATGAGCCCCGAAGTAATGGAGAGGTCGCTCATTGCATGAGCTCCGGGCCCTTCATATCCCGCACGCCAGCCTCGGGCAGAATCCCGAGTCGCCGCGCCACTTCCTGATAGGCCTCTTCCACCTTGCCGAGATCCCGGCGGAAGCGGTCCTTGTCCATCTTCTCGTTGGTCTTGGCATCCCACAGGCGGCAATTGTCCGGGCTGATCTCGTCAGCAAGAACGATGCGCATCTCCTCGTTCTCCCACAGCCGGCCGAACTCCAGCTTGAAGTCCACCAGCGTGATGCCCACGCCGAGGAACAGCCCGGTGAGGAAATCATTCACCCGCAGCGTGAGCGAGACGATGTCGTCCAGATCGGGCGTGGCGGCCCAGCCGAAGGCGGTGATGTGCTCCTCGGTGACCATCGGATCGCCGAGCGCGTCGTTCTTGTAGTAGTACTCGATGATCGAGCGCGGCAGGCGGGTGCCCTCGGGGATGCCCAGCCGGGTGGACAGGCTGCCGGCGGCGACATTGCGCACCACCACCTCGAGCGGGATGATCTCGACCTCGCGGATGAGCTGCTCGCGCATGTTCAGCCGGCGAACGAAATGGGTGGGCACGCCGATCTCGGCCAGGCGCAACATCAGATACTCGCTGATGCGGTTGTTCAGCACGCCCTTGCCGGTGATCGTGCCCTTTTTCTGGGCGTTGAACGCCGTCGCGTCGTCCTTGAAATACTGCACGAGGGTGCCAGGCTCCGGCCCCTCGAACAGGATCTTGGCCTTGCCTTCATAGAGCTGACGGCGGCGTGCCATGGAAAACCCCTTTTACTCTGTACCCGGCCCTATAGCAGCCATCACCCCAGGGGGGGAGGGCCGGGTTGCGCGCCCCGGTCCATGCCGGAATGCGTCCAGCGCGGCGCGCAATCCGCGGCTCCCCAGCGCGCCCCGCCGCAGCAGCAGGTCGATCAGCACCAGGTTCACGTTGAATTTGAACGAGTCGCCGGCGGCCACCGTCTCCGCCACGGCCTCAATCGGCCACAGCTCGAAACCCGCCGCCTCACCGTCGGCCGGGCGCGGGGTGAAATCCTCCGGCAGCAGCAGATCGAAGCAATGCAGCCGGTCCCGCCGCAGACCCTCCGGACGGTCCATCTGATAGTCGATGATCCCCACCCTGCGGGCCCCCGCGGCGAGCGACTCCGGCACACCCGCCTCCTCGGCAGATTCCTTGATGATGGTGCCGGCCGCATCCATCCCCGCCGAAATACCGCCGGCGACCATGTGATCGAGCTTGCCGGGATCGAGCGGCCGGTCCGCCCCGCGCCGGGCCACCCACACATGCAGACCCTCGGCGCGCTCCACCAGCCCGTTGACATGCACCCCCTGGCCGATGATGCCGAATTGCGGCAACGCGCCGCGATCGATGGTGGCGAGCACCGGCCCGTCGGGGGCAGCGCGCACATCGAACGCCTCACCGCGCCAGAGAAAGAGTGATTTCTCCGCCATCGCCTGGGCGATCTCGGGCAGCCGCTCGGTGCGATCGAGCCAGGCGACATCGGCCGCCACCCCAATGCCCAGCGCTCGTGCCACCGGCAACAGCCTGCGCTCCAGCCAGCCCACACGCTCATCGCCGAGATGGAAGGGCACCCGCGCGGAGAGGTCCGCCACGCGGCAGAGCGTGATGTGCCGGAGATAGCCCGCCTCAGCCTGCTCGTTGCCCACCCCGCCCCCTTCCAGCTGGCGCCCGCCGTCGGTCTTGTCAGACATGTCACATGGCATGCCAAGCCGCCATTAACATCCGGTGCCCGCCATGCCATGTGACCGACATGCGCCACCACCCCACGTCCGACGATCCGCTGATCGTCACCTCCCCCCGCACCGCCTGGTCCACCCTGCGCGACCTGCTGCCCTATCTGTGGCCGGCGGATGCCGGCTGGGTGAAATTCCGCGTGCTGGTGGCGCTCAGCTTCATGCTGATCGCCAAGGGCGCGACGGTTCTGGTGCCGATCGCCTATTCCCGCGCGGTCGATGCGCTCGCGCCGAAGAATGGCGGCATGCTGGTGCTGCCGCTCGCGTTGATCATCGCCTATGGCCT
>CAIVDX010000679.1 GCA_903904805.1 uncultured Rhodospirillales bacterium | reverse complement strand
GGAGACGATGTTGCCCCACTGGTCGGAGCCGCCCATCTGCAGGGTGACGCCGTGGCGGCGGTTGAGTTCGCGGAAATCGTAGCTCTGCAGGATCGAATAGTTGAATTCGAGGAAGGTGAGGCCCTGCTCGCGGTCGAGGCGGCTTTTGACGCTGTCGAAGCTGAGCATGCGGTTGATGGAGAAATGCGGGCCGATCTCGCGCAGCAGGTCGATGTAGCCGAGTTTGTCGAGCCAGTCGGCATTGTTGGCGAGGATGGCGTCATTCGCGCCGGTGCCGAAGCGCAGGAAGGGTTCGATGTTGCGGCGGATGCCGGCCATGTTCACCGCGATCTGGGCGTCGGTGAGGAGCTGGCGGGCTTCCTCGCGGAAGGAGGGGTCGCCGATGCGGGTGGTGCCGCCGCCCATCAGGGCCACCGGGCGGTGGCCGTGGCGCTGGAACAGGCGGAGCAGCATGATCTGCATCATGTGGCCGACATGGAGCGAGTCGGCGGTGCAGTCGAAGCCGATATAGGCGGAGACGGTGCCGGCGTTCAGCGCGGCGTCGAGGCCGGCTTCGTCGGTGGTCTGGAAGATGTAGCCGCGGGCGTGGGCTTCGCGGAGGAAGGGGCTGGCGGGTGACTGCGTGGAAGACATGGTGGGGGTCGCTTCGTTGAGGGAGGGGGCGGGTTAGCATGGGTGGCAGGGCTGGCAAACCATTGCGGGCGATCGGGCTGATGAGCGGGACCTCGCTGGACGGGGTGGATGCGGCGTGGATTGAGACGGATGGGGTGGTGGTGGGGGCGGTCGGGCCGAGCGTGACGGTGCCGTATTCGGCCGGGTTGCGGGGGCGGTTGCGGGGGGTGCTGGATCGGGCGGCTGGGCTGGTGGCTGGGCTGGTGGAGGGGGATGCGGAGATTTTGGCGGTCACGCGGGAGCTGATGGCGGTGCATCTGGCGGCGGTGCGGACGCTTGATCGGCCGGCGGATGTGATCGGGCTGCATGGGCAGACGATTTTGCATGCGCCTCATCTTGCCCGGACCTGGCAGATCGGGGATGCGGGCTGGCTCGCCGGGGAAACCGGGGTTCCGGTGGCGTTTGATTTCCGCTCGGCCGATGTGGCGGCGGGGGGCCAGGGGGCGCCGTGGGGGCCGGTGTTTCAGGCGGCGTGGGCGGGGGGGCTGGAGCGGCCGCTGGGGGTGCTCAATCTGGGTGGGGTGGGCAATGTCACCTGGATTGGAGCCGATGGGGCGTTGATCGCCTGCGATACCGGGCCGGGGAATGCGTTGCTGGATGATTGGGCGATGGCGCGCACGGGGCGGCCTCGGGACGAAGGGGGGGCGCTGGCGCTGGCTGGGTGCGTCGATCGGGGGGTGCTGGCGCGGCTGTTGGCCGATCCGTATTTCGCGGTGCCGGCGCCGAAATCGCTGGATCGGCTGCATTTCGCCTGGGCTCTGGAGGCGATCGGGCATTTGTCGGCGGAGGATGGGGCGGCGACGTTGGTGGCGTTCACCGCGGGCGCGGTGGCGGCGACCGCCCTGCCCGGCCGGCCGGCGCGGCTGCTGGTGGCGGGCGGGGGGCGGCATAATCCGGCTGTGATGGTGGCGTTGGCGGCGGCGATGCCCTGCCCTGTCGCGCCGGTGGAGGCGGTGGGCTGGGATGGCGACGCGCTGGAGGCGCAGTGTTTCGGCTTTCTGGCGGTGCGGACGCTGGGCGGGCTGCCGATCAGCTTTCCGGGCACCACCGGCGTGCCTCGGCCGCTCGGCGGGGGGCGCATCGCCAAGCCCGGTGGCGCGGGCTAGGCTGCGGCATGGCCCGTCGCCCGCCGCCGAAGATCGCCTATCGCAAGCCGGCCAACGCGCGGGCCAGCCGGATGATCGTGCGCGGGCGCGGGGCGCGGATTCGTCGGGTGGGGATGAGCGACCATCCGATGCGCGACATCTATCATCTGGCGCTGACGATCAGCTGGGCGCGCTTCCTGCTGGTGTTCCTGGTGCTGTATCTGCTGGTGAATTTGGCGTTCGCCGGGCTGTATGTGGCCGATCTGGGCGACATCTCGGGCGCGCGGCCGGGCAATTTCGCCGACGCGTTCTTCTTCTCGGTGCAGACGCTGGCGACCATCGGCTATGGCGGCATGACGCCGGCCGATCTCTACGCGAATATCCTGGTGACGCTGGAGAGCATCGTGGGGATCACGCTGGTGGCATTGGCAACCGGGCTGATGTTCGCGCGTTTCTCGCGGCCGACGGCGCGGGTGATGTTCTCCGAGGTGGCGGTGATCGGGCCGCGCGACGGGGTGCCGACGCTGATGTTGCGGATGGCGAACCAGCGGCGGAACCAGATTTTGCAGGCGAATGTCGTGCTGTCGCTGCTGCGCGACGAGATGACCGAGGAGGGCGAGGTGATGAGGCGCTTTCACGATCTGAAGGTGCAGCGGGCCTCGACACCGGTGTTCGCGCTGAGCTTCACGGTGATGCATGAGATCACGCCGGAGAGCCCGCTATATGGCGAGACCGCGCAGTCACTCGCGGCGGAGGATGCGGAGCTGGTGATCTCGGTCACCGGCATCGATGAGACGATGTCGCAGACGGTGCATGCGCGGCACAGCTGGGGGGCGAACGAGATCCGCTTCGGGCATCGCTTCGTGGATATTCTTGGCTGGCTGGAGGATGGCAGCCGGGCGATCGATTTCACCCGCTTTCACGACACCGAAACGGTGCCACATAAAGGAAAATCCCATGTCGGATCAGGCAAAAGACAAAGCCATCGCGCTGGCGAACGAGCTGCGCCAGGCGGGGCAGTCGGCACCGGCGAGCACGATCGAGCAGGCGGTGACACACGCTCCGCTGACTGAGGCGGCGTTGCATGCGCTGCGCGCGGTGTGCGAGCTGGTGCTGACGACGTTGGAGGCGGTGGATCCCAAGACGGAGCTGATGGCGGAGGAGTTGCGGTTGGATGTGGAGAAGTTGCTGCGATGACCCATCAAGGATACTGGATGCTGCATCCGGCCACCACAGTTAATCCTCCCTACCATCGGAAGCCTTGAACATGACCGCCTTTGACATGACTTCACCCGCGGTTGGGCTGTATCTTGATCTCCTCAAGAAGTCCCTCACCAACACGCTGTATGGTGTCGAGCCGAACGCCGATGACGCGGATGAATTTAGATACGTGAACGACTTTTTGCTGCACTACATCCGGGGGCCGGCGATTTCGATGTTGCCGATTGTGCGGTTCGACAATCTGCAGATGTGCATCGCCCGGGTTCTGGCGGACAAGGTGGCGGGAGATTTTATTGAAACCGGTGTCTGGCGGGGTGGCGCCACCATCTTCATGCGCGCGATGTTGGAGGCGGCGGGCGTGACCGACCGGCTTGTGTGGGTCGCCGATTCCTTCGAAGGCCTACCGGAGCCTGACGCGCAGAAATATCCGGTGGAGGCGCAAGCCCACCAGGGCGTCGCGATGCGCACTGCCTACAAGCACTTCGCCGCCGGCATCGACGAG
>CAIVDX010000678.1 GCA_903904805.1 uncultured Rhodospirillales bacterium | reverse complement strand
GCCATCCGCTACGGCGACGCACCCGAGACCAAACAGCGGCTGTTTCAAAAGGTCGACGACTCCGTCGATGTCGAAGCAATCGAACGGCTGGTGCGGGACCGAAAGCTCACATCGGAGGGCATGGACCCGAATGCGGTCGCAGCCATCCGCGAAGAGATGGAGCGCGCACAGGCCCGCCGCCTGCAACCGCATTTCTTCGGCGCCTTCTTCTGCGAGGCATTCGTCCAGCTTGGCGGCCGGATTGTGAAGCGTGAACGTGGCCGTTTCGAGATCCTGCGTGTGCCGGCTGTGCTGAAGCATCGTGATCGGCTGATTGGGCGGGGCGATCCGGTGCTGGACCGCTATGCACGCGTCACATTTGACAAGGCACATATCCCTGGAACGCCCCAAGCCGAACTGCTGGCCCCAGGCCATCCTCTGCTGGATGCCACAATCGATGTGGTGCTTGAGCGCTTTCAGCCCCTGCTACAGCAAGGCGCTGTGCTGGTGGATGATGACGATGAAGGCACGGTGCCCCGCCTGCTGATCTATCTGGAGCATGCTATTCGCGACGGCCGCACCGGGCGGTCCGGCGAACCGCGGGTGGTTTCGCAACGCCTGCAATTCATCCATATGCGCGAAGACGGTACGGCGTCCGAGGGCGGACCTGCACCCTATCTGGACTGCCGGCCAATCAAGGATGACGAGCGTGCGCTGGTGGCCGGCGAAATTGTCGCGCCCTGGCTGTCGGGCCGCGTGGAAGACCGCGCGATGGCCTATGCCATTGCCGATTTGGTGCCACAGCATCTGGCCGAGGTCAGGTGCCGCCGGTTTGCCGAAATTGACAAGATCGAGCGCGAGGTCAGGGCGCGTCTGAATCGTGAAATCATCTATTGGGACGCGCGCGCCGCCCGGTTGCGTGAAGAGGAACGCGCCGGCAAGGAGCAGCGTATCAATGCGGGTAATGCCGAGGCCACAGCTCAGCGACTCGTAGATCGCTTGCAACTTCGGCAGTCTGAACTGGCCCAGGAGCGCCAGATCGCGGCACTATCACCGGTGCTGCGCGGGGCCGCGCTGATCATCCCACGCGGCCTGCTGTTGGCGGGCAGCCTACCCATTGAAGCGGATTCTGCCCGCAGATTTTCGGACGATCCAGCCGCCCGAGCGGAAATTGAACGGCTCGCGATGGACGCTGTTGCTGACGCCGAACGGGCTTTGGGCAACCAGCCCCGCGATGTCTCTGCCGAAAAGAAAGGATGGGATATTGAAAGCCGTGACCCGGAGCGCGGGCATCTGCGTTTCATCGAGGTGAAGGGGCGGCATGTTGACGGTGACGTTATCATGCTGACCAAGAATGAACTGCTGGCATCGCTCAATGCTCCCGAGTCATTTATCCTCGCGATCGTGAGGGTAGACGCCGGATTCGCCCATCAGCCTGTCTACGTGCGGAAATTCTTCCAGCGCGAACTGGGCTTCGCGGAAACGGCTGTTGCATTCAACGTCAGAGACCTGATCTCGCTGGGCGCGATTCCGCAGTGATTGTGGGTTACAGCTTTCGTGGTGATGACGACACTCGCACGGCGTGGGAACAGCATGATGTCTATGACAATGCGCTCCGCGTTCTGGTGAATGGTTGCGTCGGGCATATCCGGGTATCTGCTGCAATGTTGCAGGTCGAATGGCCGGCCCGGTGGGCAAATGGCGACCGGTTTGACCATCGCACCCTCCAGCGTGCGCACGATCTGCTCGCGGCGGCATGGCGCTTTGAGACTGTTCCGGCACAACTGGAACTGCCGTTGACTCGTCCACCGCTTGCGGAATGTCAGCGGATGGAACGGTGGCTCAGATGGTTATCGGCCGAAATTGATAAATGGCGTTATCATCCACACGCAGTGCATTGGGTAATGACGATTCTGACGCACCAGAACCAGCACGCAGGTTACCAAGCCGAGGACGACCTTGCTGAGTGGCTGCGTATCCGCTTCGGCACCGTCCCGTGGAACAATGTGGCGGGCAAGCGGCCGCCTTGATTTGATCTTGCAACCGCCCGCTGATCGGAGGCAGGCTTGCTGCACAGAAGGAACGGATTGAGGGATTCCGTCCGGTGCCGCATAACCTTCATCGTGACCATATGGCGTATATCGGCGAATGTCCTTGGCATGGGCTGGGCACGCGCGTGCCGCCCAGCGTGTCCAGCCTGGAAATGCTGCAGGCGGCACGGTTGCACTGGCAGGTCCACAAAACACCGGCCACTGGCGCGCGCGAGATCCTGCACCACCGCAGGCCCCCGACCTATGATCATTATTTCATCACCCGCGACTGCGTCGGCAATGAATCCTCGCCTCCTGTGCTGGGGATGGTCAAGTCGGGCTACGAGCCGTTGCAAAATCAGGAAGCGTTCGCGTTTTTCGATCCGTTCCTCGCCGCCAGTGCCGCCAGATACGAATCGGCGGGCGCATTGGGCAACGGGGAGCGGGTCTGGGTGCAGGTGCGCGTCAGTGACCCGATCAAGGTCGCGGATGGCGATGAGGTGAACCCATTCATCCTGCTGACCAACAGCCATAATGGCCGTGGCGCGCTGACGGTCCGCTTCACCCCGGTTCGCGTGGTTTGCCAGAACACGCTCAACCTTGCCACCGAGGGCGGAGATCAGGTGATCAGCATTCGGCACAGCCGGCACGTGCGTCAGCGGCTGATGGATACTAAAGTCGACTTCCTTGAGCCACTTGTGAAGGCAACTTTCGCACGCGCCGCGGAACAATTTGCCATACTCGCGCGAACGGGATTGACCGCTGCAAGAAAGGACGCGTTTGTCAGATCGCTGTTCCCGCAGAGTGAGAGGCAGAAAGAAAAAGATGAACGTCCAGTGTGGTGGGATGCCATTGAAGAAGTGATGGAGAACGCAGCAATCACCCCAGGGAAGACGAAAAACACCATGTGGGGCTTGTACAACGCCGTAACCCGCGTCGAAGATTACCGTATAGCGCCCAAGGCAACGCCTGACAGCAGGTTGGATCGCGTCTGGTTCGGGCGCGGGGCAGACCTGAAGGTCAAGGCCCTCTCCCGAGCCCTGGAACTCTGCGTCTGACGCCATGCGCCTCGACTTGCCCATCATCGGCTTCTATATCTGAGGTCCAATTCTAGACGCCGGAGCCTGTGTCATGGCGCTCAGCCTGAAAGACCCGGAAACCGACCGGCTTGCCCGCGCCGTGGCCGCGCTGACGGGCGAGACGCTCACCGATGCCGTGCGCAAGGCGCTGGCGGAGCGGCTGGAGCGTGAGCGGCTGCGGCGCGGTGACACCGCCGACCTTGCTGGGCGGCTGGCGGAGCTTGGCCGGGCCTGTGCGGCGCTGCCCGATTTCGACACCCGCACACCGGACGAAATTCTGGGCTACGACGACACCGGCATGTGGAACTGATGGTAATCGACACCTCGGCCGTGGTGGCGATCCTGTTTGATGAACCGGATCAGCGCCGCTTCAATGATGCCATCGCCGCCGCGAAATCCCGCCTCATCTCCGCCGTCAGCCGGGTCGAAATGTCGTTCGTCATCGAGGGGCGCAAGGGCGAGGCCGGGCGGGTCATGCTCGACCAGTTCTTCGCCCTCACCGGCGCTGAAATCGTGGCCGTCACGCCTCAGCAGGCCCAGCTTGCCATCGAGGCATTCCGCCGCTTCGGAAAGGGCCGGCACCGGGCGGCTTTGAACATCGGGGACTGCTTCGCCTACGCGCTGGCCAAGGCGGCGGACCGGCCGCTGCTGTTCAAGGGCGATGACTTCATCCACACCGATATCCGCTTGGCACTGGCCCCCATCGCCCCATGACGACCCGCTACGGCAGCCTGTTCCAGATCGCCGATGTCTCGGCACCCGCCGCCGCGCAGCGACTGGAGCGGGTCCAGATTGGCGGCAGCAAGGCGGCTGAAGGGTATGACGAGGCATGGTTGCAGCGGCTGATTGCCAGCCACCCGCAGGCGCTGCCCATTGGCGAAATCGAGGCCTATCTGGAAGGCGCCGTGCCCATCTGCCTGGAACTGGCAACCAAAGCCGGGCCGGTCGATCTGCTGCTGGTCACACCGCGCGGCGACATCGTGGTGGTGGAATGCAAGCTATGGCGCAATCCGCAGGCGCGGCGCGAGGTGGTGGGCCAGTGAGGTGGATCCCATTGGCTGGACAGGAAACGGGGCGACTTAAGAGAGAGTCTTGCCGATTTCCAAACCCTCACCCGATACGAGGGATCACACGGTTACAAGTACACGAGATTTTCTATATTAAGTCAATACTTTCTTTT
>CAIVDX010000677.1 GCA_903904805.1 uncultured Rhodospirillales bacterium | reverse complement strand
GCCGGTCAGCGCGACATCGGGCCAGGCCTCGTCGAGTGCGGCGGCCATCGCCGCCGACGCCTTGCCGGCGCCGACCACCACGCAGCGCCCGCGCGGCTTGCTCGGCAGATGGTCGGCGAGCACCACCGCGGGGTGCGCGCTGGCCACCGCGGCATCGAAGCAGTCGCGCAGCAGCGTCCGTGCGGTGTCATCCGACCAAATCATCGCGGTCCTCCCGTTTGGACTATGGCGAAGCCGGGCGCGCCGCGCCATGTAGGCTGTGTGACCATTTCCCGCGGCGCGTGTGGCGTCGCGACATCGCTGGAGACACCGCATGCCCGCCCCCGAGTTCGACCAGGCCACCCGCACCGAGTTGGAAGCCGCCGCATTTCGCCGACTGGTGGAGCATCTGCGCGCGCGCACCGACGTGCAGAACATCGATCTGATGAATCTCGCCGGCTTCTGCCGCAACTGCCTCAGCCGCTGGTACCGCGAGGCCGCCGAGGCGCAGGGCATCGCGCTCGCCGATCCGGATGCGCGCGAGATCATCTACGGCATGCCCTACAAGGAATGGCAGGCGCAGCATCAGACCCCGGCGACCGACGCGCAGAAGGCCGCGCTGTCGAAATCCCACCCCGGGCACTGAGGGGGGTCATTGATTGATCGGGGTGTCGGCGTTAGACACCCCGGCCCTGCTGCGGAGCGCGACGATGGACATCGATTCCCCCAAGCCTGACGATGTGAAGACGGGTGGCATCGCCGCCGACCGGCTGCGCAGCCTGGTCGAGCGCATCGAGCGTCTCGAGGAGGAGCGCAAGGCCCTCGGCTCCGACATCAAGGACATCTATGGCGAGGCGAAGAGTGCCGGCTTCGACGTGAAAGTGCTGCGCGCCCTGATCCGCATCCGCAAGCAGGAGCCCGCGGAGGTGGAGGAGGCCGAGACCCTGCTCGACGTCTATCGCCGCGCGCTGGGTATGTAGCAGCAGCGAAGGCCCGGTGCCCTGGCGTACGGGGCGACCTTCGATTGGCCGCCGTAAAGGCGGATGAGTGCGTCGTATGCCGGTCTTTCGATGCATTTGGTAAAGATGGCCGCCACAGCGATGGCGAGCGTGGCGGTTCCGATCATTCCTGCCAGGCTATGTGCGCCCTGGTCGCCCACGAGCCACGCTGTGAGCGCAAAAGTCGAACCATGGACCAGTTACAGCGCGTAAGAGACGCGGCCGAGGAACAGCAGCGGCGCGAAATCAAGCACGCGCAGCGCGCCGCGTGCGCCAAGCCACACCAACACAGAGGAAGCGCCGATCACCAGCGGGTATTTCGGCAGAAAATCGCCGTGAAGGCCAACCAGGCTCAACGCGAGCGCCCCGACGCCGGTCAGCAACGTGAGCCTGCTCCCCCGCCGCTGGTAGAAAAGATAGACCACGATGCCGGCGACAAAACATTCCGCGAAATGCATTGTCACCGCCGCGAAAACGTCCCATGGCGGCGGGATCGGATGGGTCACTCTCTCCACCGCCGCGAGTGCCAGCCACGCCAGACAGGCGAGTTCGATCCGGCTGACCCGCAAAACCAATACACAGCAGCCGGCAAGCATGTAGAAAAATAGTTCGTAGACCAGGGTCCAATAGGACAGGTCGATGTTGGCGAAGCGTTGCCATGCATCCGGCCCACCCGATGCAGCGAACTTCTGAAACAAAAAGGGCGCCATTGTCAGATTGGCGAGTACTCTTCCGAAGGTGAGCTCGCTGGCATGGCCGGTGATCACTATGCAAAGGCAGGCATAGACCAACGACGCCCAGAAGACCGGATACAGCCGCGCAAATCGCGCCCACGCAAATTCATGCAGTGACGCCTTGCTCTCCAGGGAAGCAAGGATAACGAAACCGCTAATGACAAAGAAAAGGGTCGCCCCGCGCTGACCAAAACTCACGTCCGCATAATGGTAGATCAGCACCATCATCGACGCGAGGCCCCGCAACGCATCGACCTGCGGCAGCCGCCTCTTCGGACGCACGCTGTTCCCAGCTTCCCCCATATTCACCAGCGGCTGCCCTGACGTTCAAGCTGAAGGACCAACCGCCTTTTAATCTTCTGCGACGCCGTCAGAAGCCCGTTCTCCTGGGTGAATGCCGGCACCACCCGATGCCGCCGCACCCTCTCCGGCTGCGGCAGGATGGCGTTCACCCGGTCGATCGCCGCGCGCACATCGGGCTCGCCCGCGCCCTTCTCGCGTACGACCAGCGCCCACAGCGCGGGCTCGCCATCGCCGCCGACCACCGCCTGGGCGATCTCCGGTTCGGCCATCAGCAGATTTTCGATCCGTGCCGGTGAGATCGTGTCACCGCCGGAGAGCTTGATGATGTCCTTCTTGCGGTCGGTGATGCGCAGATGGCCGTCAATATCGAGCGCGCCGATGTCGCCGGTGTGCAGCCAGCCACCGCGCAGCGCCTCCTCGGTCTCCTCCGGCCGGCCCCAATAGCCATCCATCACACAATCGCCGCGGACCAGAACCTCGCCATCCGGCGCGATGCGGATCTCGATGCCGCGCAGCGGCTTGCCCACCGTGTCCGGCCGCGGGTTGATCGGGCCGTTCGCCGCGATCGCCGGGCCAGCCTCGGTCTGGCCGTAGCCCTGCATGACCAGCAGCCCCATGCCGAGGAAAAAGCGGCCGAGCTCAGGCTCCAACCGCGCCCCACCGCTCATCGCCGCGCGGAAGCGGCCGCCGAAGCGGGAGCGGAACTTGCGGCGCACCAGCAGCTCGAGAAGCGGGTCCAGCAGCCCGTCGGAGGCGCTCAGCTCCGCGCCATCCAGCCGCTTCTCGGCGATCGCCAGCGCCCGGTGGAACATCGCCCGCTGCCAGCCCGGCCCACGCGCCACCTGCGCCAGCGCGCGGCCGCGGATGGTCTCCAGCAGGCGCGGCACCACGGTCATCAGCGTGGGTTTGATATATTGCATGTCGGCGGCGAGGTGCTCGATGCCGCGGCCATAGACCACCTCGACCCCCAGCGAGGGCAGGAAGAACATCCCGGCCATGTGCTCGTAGCTGTGCGAGGCCGGCAGAAAGCTCAGATACACCTCATCGGCGCGCAGCTTCAGCGGCGCGATCAGCTGCTCGCCGCCGACGATATTGGACATGATGGCCCGGTGCGGGATCATCACGCCCTTTGGCTGCCCCCCGGTGCCGGAGGTGTAGATGATGCAGGCCAACGCCCCGCGGCGGATGTTGGCGGCCTCCAGCTCGATGTCCTCCACGCCGTTGGCGCCCTCGGCCATGGTGGCGAACAGGGCGCAGCCCTCGGCGGGCTCCATGCAGACGATGAGGTCCAGGCCAGGCTGACCAGGCCGTGCCAGCCCCTTCAGCATCGCGGCCAGCGCCGGCGTGCTGACGATCGCGGCACTCGCACCACAATCGGCGATGATGTGGGCATGGTCGGCCGGCGTGTTGGTGAGATAGGCCGGCACCGGCACCGCGCGGATCGCCATCAGCGCCCATTCCGACAGCAGGAACTCCGGGCGATTCTCACTGATGATCAGCACCCGGTCGCCCGCGCTGACGCCGGCGAGACGCAACGCGCGGGCAAGATTGGCGGCCTGGCGCGCGGCATCCGGCCAGCTGAGCGACACCCAGCGCTTGTTGCGATGGAAGCGGAAGGCCGGGCGTTTGCGCCACATGCGCGCGGCGGCAAACATCATGCTGGCCAAATTCGGCGCCGCCGCCAGGATGGGTTTAGGCCGGTCCGTCAACGCCAAGACTGCTTTCCTCTTCTCGCGCCCTTTGACGCATTCGCCACCAACCTTAAATGAAGTCCCGAGCCTGTCCGATAGGAACCTGCCACATGACCTCGCGCGCGCCCCTTCTGTCCCCCGATCATGCCGGCGCGCAAGCCGACAGCAACGATCGCCTGCCCAGCTGGAACCTCGCCGACCTCTACCCCGCTCCGGACAGCGCGGCCGTCGAGGCCGATTTCGCCGAGGCCAGCCGTGCGGCATCCGCCTTCAACGCCACCTATGCCGGCACGCTCGCCGCCGCCTCGGGCGCGACACTGGCCGCGGCGCTGGCCGAATATGAGCGCATCGACGAGATTCTTGGCCGTCTGATGACCTACGCCCAGCTGCTCTTCGCCGGGGATTCCACCGATTCGAAGGTGGCGAAATTCGCCCAGTCGGTGAATGAGCGGGTCACCTCGATCAGCTCCGACCTGATTTTCTTCACGCTCGAGCTGAACCGGCTGGATGACGCCACCATCACCCCCAAGCTCGCCGATCCCGCGCTCGCCCGCTACGCACCGTGGCTGCGCGACCTGTTCGTGTTCCGCGACCACCAGCTATCGGACGAGGTGGAGAAGCTGCTGCACGAAAAGGACGTGACCGGCCGCGCCGCCTGGAACCGTCTGTTCGATGAGACCATCGCCGGCCTGCGCGCCACGGTGAACGGCCAGTCGCTGACGGTGACGGACACGCTGAACCTGCTGTCGGACCCCGACCGCGCGACGCGGGAGGCCGCCGGGCACGCCATCGGCACACTGTTCCGCGAAAACATCAAGCTGTTCGGCCTGATCACCAACACGCTGATCAAGGACAAGGAGATCGTCGACACCTGGCGCCGCTACCCCACGCCGGAGAGCTACCGCAACCGGTCCAACATGGTGGAGGACGAGGTCGTCGCCGCCCTGGTGAGCGCGGTGCGCGCCAGCTACCCCCGCCTGGCGCACCGCTATTACGCGCTGAAGGCCACGTGGCTGGGTCTGGAGAAGCTCCAGCATTGGGACCGCAACGCCCCGCTGCCCGGCGACGATGACGCGCGCATCCCCTGGGCCGAGGCCGAGCGCATCGTGCTCGATGCCTATGGCCGCTTCTCGCCGGAACTCGCGGCAATCGGCAGCCGTTTCTTCCGCGAGAACTGGATCGATGCCGGCCTGAACCCCGGCAAGGCCGGCGGCGCCTTCAGCCACCCCGCGGTGCCCTCGGTGCATCCATACATTCTGATGAATTATCATGGCCGCACCCGCGACGTGATGACGCTGGCCCACGAGCTGGGCCATGGCGTGCACCAGGTGCTCGCCGCCGGGCAGGGCTATCT
>CAIVDX010000676.1 GCA_903904805.1 uncultured Rhodospirillales bacterium | reverse complement strand
GCGAGGAGTTTTTCGAGCACGGGCTGCGCAACGCGACGAATTATGAGCGCACCTTCGCCGGCACGCCGGCGCAGCTGGCGGATATGCTGGAGGAGGAGTTCGACGCCACCGGCAGCCGCGGCGGGTTCATGTTCGTGCATCCGCAGGCGAGTCCGCGGGATATTCTGAATGTGGTGGACCTGCTGGTGCCTGAGTTGCAGCGGCGGAAGCGGTTCAGGACGGAGTATGAGGGGACGACCCTCAGGGAGAATTTGAAGGCGTCCTGAGGGCAGGGGCTCTGCCGCTGGACCCGGCCGGGGCCAGGGGCAGAGCCCCTGGCCTTGCCTTTGTCCTCAATCCTTCATAAGCCGCTGCAAAACACCTGGGGACGATCCGTGATCAATCTTCTGTTGCTGTTGCCGTTCATCGGCCTGCTGTGGGTGCCGTTTTTCAATGTCACCGAGCCGAGCCTGCTCGGTTTCCCGTTCTTTTATTGGTATATGTTCGCCTGGGTGCCGCTCAGCTCGATCATCACCTGGATCGTGTGGAGGGCCGGCCGATGAGCACCGCTGATCTCGACGTCACCGCGCTGGCGGTTTTTGTCTTTTTCTTTCTGCTGGTCACCGTGATGGGTTTCATGGCCGCGCGCTGGAAGCGCGGCGAGACCATGGCGAATCTGGATGAGTGGGGCCTGGGTGGGCGGCAGTTCGGCACCTGGATCACCTGGTTCCTGGTCGGCGGCGATTTCTACACCGCCTATACGGTCATCGCGGTGCCCGCGCTGGTCTATGCGGTGGGGGCCTATGGGTTCTTCGCGCTGCCCTACACAATCATCGTGTATCCCATCGTGTTCGCGATCATGCCGCGGATCTGGGCGGTGGCGCATCGCAATGGCTATGTGACCGCCGGCGACATCGTGCATGGCGCCTATCGCAGCCGGGCGCTGGAGCTGGCGGTGGCGGTGACCGGTCTGGTGGCGACGATGCCCTATATCGCGCTGCAGCTGGTCGGCATGGAGGTGGTGATCAAGGCGCTGGGTCTGACCGGCGAGCTGCCGCTGATCGCGGCGTTCCTGATCCTGGCGTTCTATACCTATTCCTCCGGCATCCGGGCGCCGGCGCTGATCGCCTTCGTGAAGGACATCATGATCTATATCGTGGTGCTGACCGCGGTGATCGTGGTGCCGAGCAAGCTGGGCGGCTATGGCCATGTGTTCGCCGCGGCCGATGCGGCCTTCACCGCCAAGGGGGGGGCGACCGGGCTGATCCTGAAGCCCGCGCAGATGCTGCCCTTCGCCACGCTGGCCTTGGGCTCGGCCCTGGCCGCCTTCATGTATCCGCACACGATGACCGGCGTGCTGGCATCGCGCAGTGCGGACACTGTGCGCAAGAACGCGATCTATCTGCCGGCCTACACCATCCTGCTGGGGCTGATCGCGCTGCTGGGCTACATGGCCTATGCGGCGGGCATCAAGGTTTCGACGCCGAACGATGTGGTGCCGGCCTTGTTCCATGCGCTGTTCCCGAGCTGGTTCACCGGCTTCGCCTTTGCCGCGATCGCCATCGGCGCGCTGGTGCCGGCGGCGGTGATGTCGATCGGCGCATCCAACCTGTTCACCCGCAATGTGTGGAAGGCCTATGTGAATCCGAACATCGACCATGCCGGCGAGGCGAAGGTGGCGAAGATCGTGTCGCTGCTGGTCAAGCTCGGCGCGCTGGCGGTGATCCTGTTCATGCCCACACAGTTTGCGCTGGATCTGCAGCTGCTGGGCGGGCTGGTCATTCTGCAGGTGTTCCCCTCGATCGTGTTCGGGCTGTTCGGTCGCTTCTATCTGGCCGGTGGTCTGCTGGCCGGTTGGGCGGTGGGCATCTGCTGGGGCGGCTGGGTGGTGTTCGGTGACGGGCTGAAGCCGGTGCACACCTTCATCCTGGGTGGCGCGAGCTACAGCATCTATGTCGGGCTGGTGGCGCTGGCGCTGAACATCGCGGTGGCGACGCTGGTCACCATTGGGTTGCGGTCTGTCGGTGTGAAGCAGGTTGCCGCCGCCGGCTAGAGCGTGACCGGTTTGGATTGCACCAGGGGTCGCGCTTCAGCTCTTTGGTTTGGCGCACGCCTGGACCGGATCATGTGACGACCATGATCCGGTGGTGCTGTGGCCATCGCATGCGTTGACCGCGCGCGGCGCGATGGGCAGGCTCCGGGCTCGTTTTGCCCGGAGGACTGGATGTCGCGCACGCTGATCAAGAATGCCCATGTGGTGACCGTCGATCAGACCCGTCAGGTATTTCCTGGCGGGTTTGTCAGCATCGATGGCAGCCGCATCGCCGGCGTGGGGCCGGCTGCGCAGACGCCCACCGCGGAGGGCTTCGATGAGGTGATCGACGCGCATGGCGGCGTGGTGCTGCCGGGGCTGATCAACATGCATCAGCATCACTGGTACACGCTGTTCAAGGGCCTGGCCGACGGGATGATCCTGGAGGACTGGGTGTTCGGCTTTCTGCTGCCGTTGGCGCATCGGCTGGATGCGCGGGCGATGCGGGTGTCGGGCGCGATCTCGGCGATGGAGATGCTGGCGACGGGCACCACCTGTTCGTTGAATCATTCGGTGACGACAACGGATTCCGCCTCGGTGGCGGCCACGCTGGAGAGCCAGGCGGATCTGGGCATTCGCCAGGTGTTCGCGAAGGAATTGCGTTGCCGGACCGCGGGCAATCCGCACCATCCGCTCAATCTCGATGAATCGCTGGCGGCCTTCGAGGAGGAGCTCGATCGCTGGCATGGCGCACGCGACGGGCTGATCCAGATGGCGATGGTGATCGAAAGCGCGGCGCACTGGACCGCGGCGGGGATGACCACCGAGGAGCTGGTGATGCGCGGCCACGCGCTGGCGCAAAAGCGCGATCTACGCATCTCCGATCACATCTCCGGCGGCAGCTACACGCATGAGCGGGGCATGCTGTCGTTCCTGCGGGCGACCGGGCGGACCGATGTGCGGCATCTGATGCAGCTGGGGGTGCTCGATCCGCACTGGATTCTGATCCATGGCATTCATTGCACCGAGCTCGATATCGAGCAGATGGCGCTGACCGGCTGCGGGTTTGTCTATACGCCGACATCGGAATCCATCCGCGGCGGCGGGTGCGGGCCGTTCGCGGTGGCGGATCGGGCGGGGGTGGCGATCGCGTTGGGCACCGATGGGCCGATGGTGGATTATTCGGTCGATATGGTTGAGCAGATGAAGGCGTGCACGCTGATGCAGCATGTGCGGCATCTCGATCCGACGCGGATGTCGGGTGAGACAACGCTCGAGATGGCGACCATCAATGCCGCGAAAATGCTGGGCCTGGATCATGAGATCGGCTCGCTGGAGGTGGGCAAACGGGCGGACCTGGCGCTGTATCGGTTGGACAAGCCGCATGTGGGGGTGGTGCATCGGCCGCTCTCCTCGTTGCTGTATGCCGGCAAGGGGACGGATGCGTCGGTGGTGCTGGTGGATGGGCGGATCGTCTATCGCGACGGGGTGTTCGCCAACGAGGGCGATCCGCGGGCGGTGGTGGCGGAGGGCACCGCGATCGCGCGGTCAATCCTGGCGACGGCGGGGCTGGAGGGGCGGCTGGTGCCTGATTGGCGATCGTAGGATCGGCGATCTCAGGACTGGCGATCTCAGGACTGGCGATCTCAAGTCTCGCGATCTGAAGTCTGGCGATCGTCGGGCGTGGGGGCCTGAGGCTGGCGCGGGTGAATGGGCTGATCTAGTTTGCGCCGATAAGAGCAATCGGGGGATCCAATGACTCAGCACACATCCGGCCACTTCCTGATCGAGGGCCTCGTCGATTGCGGCGTTGAGTATCTGTTCAGCAATTTCGGCACCGACCATGTGACAATCGTGGAGGAGCTGGCCGCCTGGCAGCAGGCCGGGCGACAGGGTCCGCAGGTGGTGATCTGTCCGCATGAGAATGTCGCGGTGCACATGGCCGGCGGCTATGCCGCGGCGACCGGGCGGGGCCAGGCGGTGCTGGTGCATGTGGACGCGGGCACGGCGAATGCCTCGATGGGCATGCACAACCTCGCGCGGACGCATCTGCCGGTGCTGCTGATGGCGGGACGGGCACCCTCGACGGTGCGCGGAGAGCTGGAGGCGGGGCGGGACAATTATGTTCACTTTGTTCAGGACCCGTACGACATCAACGCCCTGGTGCGGAACTATGTGAAGTGGGAATATAATCTTCCGACCGGGATCATCGCCAAGGAGGCGGTGCGGCGGGCGCATACGATGATGCAGTCCGATCCGCCGGGGCCGGTCTATATGACGCTGCCGCGTGAGACGCTGGCGGAGCGCTGGGAGGAGGATCGCATCAACAGCTTCCCCGCGCGGCGCTATGGCGCGGTGGCGGCGGGGGGCATCGCGCCGGCGCTGGCGGCGCATTTCGCCGAGGAGTTGATGGCCGCCGAGAGCCCGATCGCGGTGACCTCCTATCTCGGGCGCAAGCATGAGGCGGTGGCGGCGTTGGTGGCACTTGCCGAGGCGTGCGGAATTCGCGTGGTGGAGGCGGGGCCGTGCTTCCTGAATTTCCCGCGCAGCCATCCGTGTTTCGCCGGGTTCGATGCCGGGGCGGCCATGGCCGGGGCGGATCTGGGCCTGCTGCTGGATGTGGATGTGCCGTGGATTCCGAAATTCACCCCGCAGGCGGAGAAGGTGCGCTGGGTGCAGATCGATGTCGATGCGGTGAAAAAGGATTTCCCGATCTGGGGGTTCGCCACTGATGAGCGCGTGCAGGCGGATTGCGCGACGGCGCTCACGCAGATCCTTGAGGCGGTGCAGGCGCGGGCGGATGACACATATCGTGCCCGCATTCGCGCCCGCATCGATGGCTGGGAGCCGCAGCGCCTGGCGCGGGCGACGCGTCTGGCCAGCGCGGCGCAGACCAAGGGTGAGCCGGATATGATCAGCGCAGACTATGTCTGCGCGGTGCTGGCCAGCCGTCTCTCCGAGCGCGACGTGGTGGTCAACGAGGCGATCCGCAACACCGGGGCGGTGACGAACCAGATGCCGCGCGATCTGCCCGGCACCTATTTCTCGTCGGCCGGTGGTGGG
>CAIVDX010000675.1 GCA_903904805.1 uncultured Rhodospirillales bacterium | reverse complement strand
GTTGGTCTTCGAGGCCACTTCGCGCACCATCTGGGCGCCCATGTTCTCGAACTTGTCCGAGAGCTCGATTTCCTTGGCGACGGTGACGCCGTCCTTGGTGATGCGCGGAGCGCCGAAGCTCTTCTCGATGACCACGTTGCGGCCCTTGGGGCCGAGTGTCACCTTCACGGCGTCAGCGAGAATGTCGACACCGCGCAGCATACGCTGGCGCGCGTCGGCGCCGAAGCGAACGTCCTTGGCAGCCATGTGATATATCCTTCTATCTTGTCGGAATGGGGATCAGATCAGGTCGGATCGGGGCTCAGGCGGCGGCCACGATGCCCATGATGTCGCTCTCCTTCATGATGAGGAGTTCCTCACCATCGAGCTTCACCTCGGTGCCGGACCATTTGCCGAACAGCACGCGATCGCCGGCCTTCACGTCGAGGGCGACGATCTCGCCGGCCTCATTGCGCGCGCCGGACCCGACGGCGACGACTTCGCCTTCCATCGGCTTCTCTTTGGCGGTGTCGGGGATGATGATGCCGCCGGCGGTCTTTTCCTCGGCGGTCAGCCGACGGACCACGACGCGGTCATGCAGGGGACGGAACTTCATGTAGCGCTCCTGAAGCGTTTTTTGGTTGTCATTCGTGACCAACCCCGCCGGCCCACACTGGCACCGGCGCTGTCAGCACTCTCTGGGTGAGAGTGCCAGCGAGATAGGCGCGGCAGATCGCAGAGTCAAGAATTCCAGCAGCACTCTTTCGTGTCGAGTGCCAACATGCTGGCAACATTCATTTTTTTCTTGCCAACGCGGTGTATGCCACGGCCAAATTGTCCTTCGCCCCATGCGAACGGGGCGGCCCATCGCCCGGCACAGGGCGAGGGAGTGGGGACCACCAGAAGCCGGCCGAACCATATTGGCCCAGTTTTGGGCCTGTTTCAGGGGGTGCGATGAACCTGTTCCGTCAATTGCAGGACTACCGGCTGACCACGGCCGAAATTCTTTATCACCTGCCCGATCATCCGAACGTTCTGCAGAGCTTCATCTGGCAGGAGCTGGATATCGCCCCGCGCTACCCGATGCTGCGCAAATTTCTCGATTTCTGGCATCGCGATATCGAGGGCCGCCTGCATTCGGTGCGCGTCGGCAGCGCCACCCTGATCAGCCCCGGAGAGCTGCGCCATGTGGGGCATCTGTATCAGCTGAATTGAGGGCCACGGCGCGAGGGGCGGCAAACCGCCAACGGGTTTTTGCCTCGTCGTGTAAAAAAGGAGCCGTTGCCTTGCTCCCGCGCCGAGACCGCCTAATCTGGGGGGATGCCGTTCGACACCCAGGATTTCCCGATCGACGCCCAGCGCGGCGCTGAGGCTCAGCCCGCCATCGCCGCGTGGCTGTTCACGGTCTGCGCCATGCTGCTGGTGATGATCGGCCTCGGCGGTGCCACCAGACTCACCGGCTCCGGCCTGTCGATCATGGAATGGGCGCCGATCTCCGGCGCGTTGCCGCCTTGGAGCACGGCGGAGTGGGAGCGCCTGTTCGCGCTCTACAAGCAGATCCCGCAGGCCACCCTGCTGCATCCGGACATGGACCTCACCGGCTTCCAGCAGATCTTCTGGCTGGAATGGAGCCACCGGCTTTGGGGCCGGCTGATTGGCCTGGCGGTGCTCGGCCCGCTGGTCTGGTTGGCGGTGACTGGGCGCATCCGCCGCGCGCTGATCCCTCGGTTGGTGGGCATCTTTATCCTCGGCGGCCTGCAGGGCGCGGTGGGCTGGTTCATGGTCGCCTCAGGCTTCGCAGCGGACAGCACCGCGGTGGCCCCGGTGCGACTGGTCATGCATCTGGTGCTGGCGCTGATCCTTTATGCGGCGGTGCTCTGGACGGCTCTGTCAGCCTGGCGGCCGGAAGGGCAGGGGGCGCTGGGCTGGATCCGCGCCGCGCTGGCCGGTGCGACCGGGCTGGTGGCACTTACCATTATTGCCGGCGGCTTCGTCGCCGGCACTCATGCCGGCTTTCTCGACAACAGCTTCCCGCTGATGGAAGGCCACCTCATCCCGCCGGACTGGGCGCATCTCACCCCCTGGTGGGCCAACCTCACCCAGACCCTGCCGGCGGTGCAGTTCGACCATCGCCTGCTGGCGACCCTGACGCTGCTGGCGGTGCTGGCCCTGGTCGGCCTTGGCTGGCGCGATGCCCGCGGCCCCCGCCTGCGCGGCGGGCTCGTGGCACTCGGGCTGGTGGTGATGCTGCAATATGGGCTTGGCGTGGCCACCCTGCTCTGGGTGGTGCCGGTCGGCCTCGCCACGCTGCACCAGGTCACCGCCGCGCTGCTGCTGAGCGCCTGCCTGCTGTGCCTGCACGCCGCGCGGCGCCCCAAGTAACGTCTCGGGCTGACATCGGCCGGTGGCAGTGCCATCTAGACATCACGAGTTAGTCCGCCGGCATCGCCCGGCCCATCGGAGCCTCCCCGCATGAGCGACGCCACGCCTCTCGCCACCACCGATGCCCTGTTCTTTGAACGCGCTGACGCGCTGCTCGACCGCGCCGCCGCCGAGCGCATCGTGCGCGAGGGCCTGGCGGGCACCGATGATGGCGAACTCTTCCTGGAATATCGGGAGAGCGAGAATATCAGCCTCGATGACGGCCGCATCCGCAGCGCGGGGTTCGATACCTCCTACGGTTTCGGCCTGCGCGCCATCCTGGGCGAGGAGGCCGGCTTCGCCCATGCCGGCGAAATCTCCGAAGCCGCCCTCAAGCGTGCCGCTGCCACCGTCTCCTCCGTCCGCGCCGGCCGCAGTGGCACCGCATCGCTCGCCCCCCAGGCCAGCAACTCCCGCCTCTATTCGCCCGACAACCCGCTGGGTGCGGGCAGTTTCGCCGGCCGCACCAACGTGCTGGGTGAGATCGACGCCTATGCCCGCTCGCGCGACAGCCGCGTGGTGCAGGTCTCCGCCAGCATCTCCGGCGAGTGGCAGGCCGTGCAGATCATCCGCGCGGACGGCACCCGGGTCGCCGATCTGCGCCCGCTGGTGCGGATGAATGTCTCGGTTGTGGTGGAGAACGACGGCCGGCGCGAGACTGGCGGCACTGGCCTTGGCGGTCGCTATGGCTATGAGCGGCTGATCGATCCCGCCACCTGGAAGGGCGCGGTGGACGAGGCGCTGCGTCAGGCGCTGGTGAATCTCGAGTCCCGCCCCGCACCGGCGGCCGAGATGGATGTGGTGCTCGGCAGCGGCTGGCCCGGCATTCTGTTGCATGAGGCGATCGGCCATGGGCTTGAGGGCGATTTCAATCGCAAGAAAACCTCTGCCTTCGCCGGCCTGATGGGCCAGCGCATCGCCGCTCCTGGCGTGACGGTGGTGGATGATGGCACCCTGCCTGACCGCCGCGGCAGCCTCACCATCGACGACGAGGGCACGCCCACCAACCGCACCGTGCTGATCGAAGACGGAATTCTTGTCGGCTTCCTGCAGGACCGGTTGAACGCCCGTCTGATGGGCGAGCGCGCCACCGGCAATGGCCGCCGCCAGTCCTACGCCCACGCACCGATGCCACGCATGACCAACACCCTGATGGAAGGCGGCACCGCCACCACCGAGGAGATGATCAGCTCGGTCAAGCGCGGCCTTTACGCGGTGAATTTCGGCGGCGGCCAGGTGGACATCACCTCCGGCAAGTTCGTCTTCTCGGCGTCCGAGGCCTACATGATCGAGGACGGCAAGATCGGCGCGCCGGTGAAGGGGGCAACGCTGATCGGCAACGGGCCGGATTCGCTCACCAAGGTTGAGATGATCGGCAACGACATGGCGCTGGATCCCGGCGTGGGCACCTGCGGCAAGAATGGCCAGGGCGTGCCGGTGGGTGTGGGCCAGCCGACGCTGAAAATCTCCGGCCTGACCGTGGGTGGCACCGCCACCTGAAAGCCCGCCGGTCGGCGAGAGAGTTGAACGCCCGTCGCGGCCCCGCGACGGGCGTTTTTTATGGTGCAATATAGAACGGTTTGGCAAATGTTCGGCATTTGTTCTTAAGTAATCGTCGGCAACTTTAGAGAATCGACGTTTTTTCACGATCTACTAACGTCAAAAATACGAGTCATAATCGTTAATACCGTCAACGTTCTTTCCAGTCGCTGATCAGTTTGACAGCGATAACGGGTCTGACTTCGATAGAGACAGCAGAAAAACCCCAGGAAAGGAATCATCTCATCATGACAAATACTGTGAACGTTACCACTGTTATTGCCACTCAGGATGCCGGCCGCGTCCGCCTCGGCGCCTTCGCCCCGAGCCTGCCGACCGCCGATGCCTCGAAGGTCCGTCTGGGCGCTTTCGCCCCGAGCCTGCCGACCGCCGATGCCTCGAAGGTCCGCCTGGGTGCTTTCGCCCCGAGCCTGCCGACTGCCGATGCCTCGAAGGTCCGTCTGGGCGCTTTTGCCCCGAGCCTGCCGACCGCCGATGC
>CAIVDX010000674.1 GCA_903904805.1 uncultured Rhodospirillales bacterium | reverse complement strand
TTGATCGCTGATTTGGAAGCGGTCTTGGTGAAGTCCTTGGCCAGTCCGGCAATACCCTGGGCAGCCACTACCCAAATTACTGATGTGACGACAGTCCAGGACGGATTGAGCGCGGACAGCATGATGAGTCCGGCGATCTGAAGGCCCTGCCCGACCGCCAGCATGCGCGGAATGCCAAATCTCGTCGCCAGCCAACCGCCACCCAAATTCGCCACGATGCCGGCGAATTCGTAGAGCAGGAACAGGAATGCCAGGGTGAATGGCGAATAGCCGAGCTTGAAGAAGTGCAACAACACGAGCATGCGCAACGCGCCATCCACCAGGGTGAAGCCCCAATACGATGCCGTTACGATCAGGAAATTGCGGGTAGGGGATACCATCATGCTCTCGATTCAATGACCATGTTGGCGAGATCGACCATGCGGCAGACATAACCAATTTCATTGTCATACCAGGCGTACACCTTGAGCAGCGTGCCATCCGTCACCATCGTACTGAGTGCATCGATGATCGAGCTTCTCGTGTCATTGCAATAGTCGGCCGACACAAGCGGGCGCGTTTCAAATCCTAGGATGCCGGCAAGAGGTCCTCGCGCGGCAGCCGCGAACAGGTCGTTGACGGCAGCCTCGGTGGTCGGGCTTTTGAGTTCGAAGACGCAATCGGTGAGGCTCGCATTGAGCACCGGTGCGCGGACGGCGTGACCGTTGAGCTTGCCCTTGAGTTCCGGATAAATCACCGTGATCGCCGTGGCGCTGCCCGTCGTCGTTGGTTGCAGGGAGAGCATGGCCGAGCGCGCGCGCCGCAAGTCCTTGTGAGGTGAATCGACGACGACGTTTGTGTTTGTCGGAGCATGTATCGTGGTGATCTGGCCATGCCTGATGCCGATGGCTTCGTGGATCACCTTGACGACGGGCGCCAGGCAATTCGTCGTGCAGGAAGCGGCGGTCAGCAGGCGATGGCGCCGTGGGTCGTAGAGATGATCATTGACGCCGACCACGATGTTGAGCGCGCGATCGTCCTTGATCGGAGCGGCCACGATCACGCGTTTGACACCGCGTTTGAAATATCCCTCCAACTGCTCCGGCTTCAGGAATTTTCCGGTGCATTCGAGGACGATGTCGCATCCGAGATCGCCCCAGGGAACGTCGTCGGGCGACGGCTTCGCACTGAAGCCAAGACGTGAGCCGTCGACGGTGAGGGAGTCATCGCCATCGACCTCGAATGAAGTGATCCAGCGGCCATGAATGCTGTCGAATTCCAGAAGGTGCGCGGCGACTGACGCGCCACCCTTGATTTCATTGATGTGAACGACGTCCAAACGCTTGCCCGCGCGAGGATCATCCTTTGGCCGATGCACCCCTTCGAACGCCGCCCGTAATGCCAACCGGCCCATGCGGCCCATGCCATTGATGCCAACCCTCATGACACTCTCTCCGCTAGACAGAAGCTTTGGTGCTGTCGCCGAGTTCGTCGAGGCGCGCCTTGAGGGCCATCCTGTCCAATGCTGCGTAGGGCAGGTTGATGAAGAGTTCGAGCCGCCGGCGGATCATGCCGTAGAGCGCATTGATCATCGTGGCGCGCTCGACGTCGCTGCCGGAAAACTTCGCCGGATCTGGTAGGGGCCAAGCGGCTGTTACGGGCCTATCGCCGAAATCGGGACAATCTTGCCCGGTAAGCGTGTCGCAGAGCGTGATCACGAAATCCATGCGTGGGGCCTCGGGTCCCACGAACCCGCTCCACGATTTGCAGTGGAGCTGGCTGACGTCGTGCCCCAGCGTGTGTAGCCGCTGGATGACTTCCGGCATCGGCGATGGCGCGGGTTCCGACCCGGCGGAATAGGCGTTGAACCTGCCCTTCCCCAATTGATCGAGAATGGCCTGCGCCATAAGGGAGCGGGCAGAATTATGCGTGCATAAAAACAAGACGTTGAAAGCCGGCGTCATCGAATGGTCCTCCATCGGAAGCTCGGGAAGCAGGCGGGCCAAGTCGCCGCATAGATCTGGCCGTCCCGAGCAACAGGTTTCAGTCAGAAAGCTGAAGAGCGCGCGTAAGCCGGCGAAGCGCACCGCGTAGATGACGTGACGGCCCTGCCGCGTTGACTGGACGAGTTGAGCTTGCTCAAGCGCCGCCAAGTGAAAGGACAGTGTCGATGGCAACTGGCCCAATGCCCCCGCCAGCTCTCCCGCGGACATGCCCGAGGCACCCTTTGTGGCAAGCGCGCGCATGGCTCCGAGGCGCGTTTCCTGGGAAAGCGCCCCAAAGGCAGCCGCCATGTCTTTTATTTCCATGTTTCTTGAATAGTCCAACTATGTGACAAAGGCATTACGTCGGAACCATTTCGCTGAACTTTTTGCTGCTTTCATTTCCATGATTGTATAATAATATAATCATGGAAATAGGAACCGCCGTTTCGGCCCTTTCCGCCCTTGCGCAAGAAAACCGGCTCGAGGTGTTCCGCTTATTGGTGCAGGCCGGCGTGGATGGGATGCCCGCAGGTCACATCGCCGAGCGACTCAACCTCCCTTCGCCCACACTGTCTTTCCATCTGGCACAGATGAAACACGCGGGCCTCGTGCATGTACGTCGCGAGGGACGCTCGCTCATCTATGCCGCCAACTACGACGGCATGAATGCCCTGATGGAATTCTTGACGGCCAATTGCTGCGCAGGCGATGCCGCAGGTTGCGTGGTGTCTTCGGGCACGCCGGAAAAAGGAAACCCGGAAAGAGAAAGCAATATGCGCCGCAAGAGCAAGAGAGCCTGATAGATGTCGCTCTTCGAACGCTACCTGACCGTATGGGTCGCTCTATGCATCGTTGCCGGCATCGCCCTCGGACATTTCTTTTCCGGCGTATTTCATGTCATCGGCGAAGCCGAGATCGCGCATGTCAACCTGCCGGTCGCGATCCTGATCTGGCTGATGATCATCCCGATGCTGGTGAAAGTCGACTTCGCGGCCATCGGCAGGGTCCGCGAACATTGGCGCGGCATCGGCGTGACCCTGTTCATCAACTGGGCGGTCAAGCCCTTCTCGATGGCAGCGCTGGGCTGGCTGTTCATCGGCCATGTTTTCCGGCCCTATCTTCCGGCCGACCAGATCGACAGCTACATCGCCGGCCTGATCCTGCTCGCTGCCGCGCCCTGCACCGCTATGGTCTTCGTGTGGTCGAACCTGTGCCGGGGCGAACCGCACTTCACCCTAG
>CAIVDX010000673.1 GCA_903904805.1 uncultured Rhodospirillales bacterium | reverse complement strand
GTCGCGGCCGCGTTTCCAGCTGGTCATCAGCGCGAGGAGGGAGAGGCCGAGGGCGAGGGGCACCCAGCCGCCATCGGCGATCTTCAGCGAGTTGGCGGCGAAGAACACCGTGTCCATCACGAAGAAGCCGCCGAACACGGCGATGGCGGCGGGGCGTCCCCAGCCGAACTGGCGGCGGAACACCACCATGGCCAGCACACAGGTGCACATGAAGGTGCCGGTGACGGCGATGCCGTAGGCCGAGGCCAGGCGTTCGGAGCTGCGGAAGGCGAACACCAGCACCAGCACCCCGATGGCGAGCGCGGCGTTGACCTGCGGCAGATAGATCTGCCCTTCCTCGGTCTGCGAGGTGTGGCGAACGACCATGCGCGGCAGGAAGCCCATCTGCACGCATTGGCGCGCGACGGAGTAGGCGCCCGATATCAGCGCCTGGGAGGCGATGACGGTGGCCATGGTGGCCAGGATCACCATCGGCAGGCGCATCCATTCCGGACCGAGCAGGTAGAACGGGTTCTCGATCGCCGCGGGGTGGTTCAGCACCAGCGCGCCCTGGCCGAAATAGTTCAGCACCAGAGAGGGCAGCACGAAGAAGGTCCAGCTCATGCGGATGGGGGCGGCCCCGAAATGGCCCATGTCGGCATAGAGCGCCTCGGCCCCGGTGACGGCGAGCACGACCGAGCCGAGGGCGACGAAGGCGAGCCAGCCATGCATCCAGCAGAACTGAAAGGCGTAGGTGGGGGAGATGGCGCGCAGCACCTCGGGGTGGCCGACGACCTCGATGGCGCCGAGCACGCCGATCACGGTGAACCAGATGGCCATGACGAAGCCGAACACGCGGCCGACGCTGCGGGTGCCATGCCATTGCACCGCGAACAGAGCGAGGATGACGGCGGCAGAGATCGGCAGAACGAATTCGGTGAGACGGGGGGAGATGATCTCCAGGCCTTCGACGGCGGACAGAACGGAAATCGCCGGGGTGATCACGCCGTCGCCGAAGAACAGGCAGGCGCCACAGATGCCAACGAGGGCGAGCAGGCCGCGCAGGCGTTCATTGTGCGTCACGCGTTGGGCGAGCGCCATCAGAGCAAGGATGCCGCCCTCGCCGTGATTGTCGGCGCGCATCACCAGCATCACGTATTTCACGGTGACGATGAGGAACAGCGCCCAGAAGATGAGGGAGAGCAGGCCGAGCACTTCCCAGGTCGCGACGACATGGTTGGGCATCAGGTCGAAACAGGCCTTGAGCGCGTAAAGCGGGCTGGTGCCGATGTCGCCATAGACGACGCCGAGCACTGCGAGCAGCACCGGCAACCGCGGCGTGGCAGCAGAGATATCGCCCGCCAGAGGGCGGGCCATGTTGGTCATGATGGTGAGTCTCACCCGATCTTGCGGCTGGGTCACCAGAGTGTCTCTGGGCCGGGGCCGGACGGGCGGGAGGCTTAGACCTGTCGGTTTGGTAAGGCAAGGGAAGGAAGACAGCGGTTCTTTTTTGAAAGAAAGAGCCAGAAAACTTTTGCGGTTTTCGCGGCTGCCACGGTCGTGAAGAACGCCCCCTAAGTAACGGGCAGCAGGGATTTTTTGGTGATCTGGCTGACCTTGGAGGTGCCGGCGGCGGTCATTGTCATCACCAGCTCTGCTGCAATGCGCTCATGCACGGCCTGCACACCCATCCAGCCGCCCAGCGCCAGGCCGTAGAGGATCGGGCGTCCGAGGGCGATGACGTTGGCGCCCAGGGCGAGGGCCTTGAACACGTCCTGCCCGCGGCGGACGCCGCTGTCGAAGATGATCGGGATGCGGCCGGCCACGGCGTCGGCGATCATCGGCAGCATGGTGAAGGTGGCGGGCTGGTCGTCAAGCTGGCGGCCGCCATGGTTGGAGATCTGGATGCCGGCGCAGCCGTGGCGGACGGCCTCGCGCCCCATCTCCGGTGTCATCACGCCCTTGATGATGACGGGAAGGCCGGATTCCTTCTGGATGAAGGCGACATCGTCCCAGCCGATCGACCCTTTCATGATCGAGGTGGAGGCGAAATAGCCGGTGGCGTTGCGCTTGGGGAAATTCGCCGCCTGGAAGGGCGAGGCGTAGCGGTTGGCGATGTCTGTTTCGCGGTTGGAGCGGAAGAAAGCGTCGACGGTGATGACAATGGCCTTGTAGCCGGCGGCCTTCGCGCGCTGGACGAATTCGCGCATCAGGCCACGGTCGTTCTGGATGTAGAGCTGCATCCAGTTCGGCCCCGGGCTGGCCTTGGCGATCACCTCCATCGGCAGGTTGGCCTGGCTGCCGCAGGTGAACAGGGTGCCGGCGGCGTGCGTGCCCTTGGCGGTGCCGGCCTCCGCTGTT
>CAIVDX010000672.1 GCA_903904805.1 uncultured Rhodospirillales bacterium | reverse complement strand
CGGGGGTGTCGTCACGGATTAGGGACGGATCGCATTTCCAGCGAATTTCCACGCCCCGATAGAGATAGGCTTTCGAGCGGCAGAGCCTGTAGAGCCGTGCCGGGCTGAAGGCGAGTTTGCCGAAGATCTCGACATCGGGCTGAAAACGGATCTGCGTGCCGCGGCGATTGTGCACCGGGCCGGCATTGAGCAGTTTCGATGTTGGGGCGCCGCGCGCGTAGCTCTGTTTCCACAGCGTGCGCTCGCGCGCCACCTCGACGTGGAGTTCGCTGGACAGTGCGTTCACCACCGAGCTGCCCACGCCGTGCAGGCCGCCGGATGTGTTGTAGGCCTTGCCGGAGAATTTTCCGCCGGAGTGCAGCGTGGTGAGGATCACCTCAAGCGCGGATTTGCCGGGAAATTTCGGATGTGGATCAACCGGGATGCCGCGGCCATTGTCGCGCACGGTGAGGAAATTGTCGGGCTCGAGCGTGACCTCGTTGATGCTGGCATGGCCGGCGACGGCTTCGTCCATGGAATTGTCGAGGATTTCGGCCGCCAGGTGATGGAAGGCGGCCTCGTCGGTGCCGCCAATATACATGCCGGGGCGACGGCGCACGGGCTCAAGGCCCTCGAGCACCTCGATCTGGGCGGAGGAATAGTCGTCACCCGGCATCGCTGTGGCCGGCGGGGCGGGCTTTGCCGGCGCGGCAGGCTTGCGGCCCTTGGGGGAGCCGAACAGATCACTCATGCTGATGTCCCGATTCTGAACGGCATAGTACGAGCCGGAAGGGAGAAGGGGCAAGCAGGCCGGGGCGGCGCGCTTGGCTTGCTGTCTCTACGCCGTCCAGTTCGTCCCGTGCCGCACGGCCTCGCCGACCAGGATGAGGGCTGGGCCGCCGTCGGACCAGGTTGGGGCCTGGGCGGTGATGCTGGCGAGGGTGCCGGTGAGGAGGCGTTGGCGGTCGGTGCCGCCGCGTTCGATCAGGGCGGCGGGGGTGGTTTCGGGCATGCCGGCTGTTGTGAGGCCGCGGTGCAGGTGGGGCAGGGCGTGCAGGCCCATATAGATGGCGAGGGTGGCGCGGGTGCGGACCAGGGCGTCGAAATCCATTGCGATGACGCCGTCGGCGGTGTGGCCGGTCATCAGGGTGACGGCGCGGGTGGCGTCGCGGTGGGTGAGGGGGATGCGGGCCTGGGCGGCGCAGGCCAGTGCCGCGGTGACGCCGGGGACCACCTCGAAGGGGATTGCGGCGGCGGCCAGCGCGGCGGCCTCCTCGCCGCCGCGGCCGAAGACGAAGGGGTCGCCGCCTTTGAGGCGGATGACCTTCTTGCCCTCGCGGGCGAGGGAGACCAGCAGCTCGTTGATTTCGTGTTGTTTCAGGCAATGGTTGGCGCGGGATTTGCCGACATAGACGCGCTCGGCGTCGCGACGGGCGAGGTCGAGCACGGCTTCGGTGCCGAGTCGGTCATGCACGATGACGTCGGCTTCGCCGAGCAGGCGCTGGGCGCGCAGGGTGAGGAGGTCGGCGGCTCCGGGGCCGGCGCCGACCAGGTGGACGATGCCGGTGTGGGTGGGGGTGTGGGCGAGTTCGGCCTCGAGGGCGGCTTCGGCGGCTGCGGGGTCGCCGGCGAGCACCAGGTCGGCGATGCGGCCGGACAGCACGCGGTCGAGCAGGGCGCGGCGGGCGGGCAGGCTGGGCAGGGCCGCGCGGATGCGGTCGCGGAAGCGGGCGGCGAAGGCGGCGAGGTCGCCGAGATTGGCGGGCAGCAGGGCCTCGATGCGGGCGCGGATGAGGCGGGCGAGGACGGGGGCGACGCCGCCGGAGCTGACGGCGATGGTCAGCG
>CAIVDX010000671.1 GCA_903904805.1 uncultured Rhodospirillales bacterium | reverse complement strand
TGCAGGTGCTGAACCATCTGCAGGACTGCGCGAAGGATCTCGCCAATCTCGATCGCTGCTACCTGCCCGCCGACATTCTGGCGCGGCACGGCGTCGCCATCGACGAGCTGCGGGCAAGCCGGGAATCCGCTGGACTGCGCAAGACGTTTTCTGAGCTTCTCGATCACTGCGATCAGCTGAACGCCAAGGCACGCGCCCTGCCGCGCCGCGTGCGCGCGCGCCGTCTGCGGCTGGAATGCGCTGTCATCGTCGGGCTGTGCGAACGCCTCGCCGCCCGGCTGCGTGCCGAAGACCCCATTGCCGGACGGGTGAAATTGACAAAAAGCGATGTCATCGGCGCCGCCCTCGGCGCGTTGCGGTACCTGCCATGAGCGAGACCACGCCCCTCGGCGCCGACCAGGCCGACCTTGATGCGGTGGAGGCGATCGTGCGCGCCGCCGGCACCAGCTTCTACCAGGGCATGCGCATCCTGGCGCCCGATCGGCGCCTCGCGATGTATGCGATCTACGCCTTCTGCCGTGTGGTCGACGACATCGCCGATGAGGAAAGCCCGTTCGACGACAAGCTGCCCCGGCTCGATGAATGGCGCGAGAAAATCGCGGCGCTGTATCGTGGCCAGGCCTCCGACCCGATCACCCGTGTGCTGCTGCCAGCCATCGCCCGGTTCAACCTGCGCGCGGAGGATTTCATCGCGGTGATCGATGGCATGCAGATGGATGCCGAGCGCGCCATCATTGCCCCCGATCTCGACGAACTCGATCTCTATTGCGATCGCGTCGCCGGCGCTGTGGGACGGCTGTCGGTGCGCGCCTTCGGCGATGCCTCGCGCGATGCCGATGAGGTGGCGCATGCGCTCGGCCATGCGCTGCAGCTCACCAACATCCTGCGCGACCTCGACGAGGACGCCGCGCGCAACCGGCTGTATCTGCCCCGCGAGTGGCTGGCCGAAGCGGATGTGCCGCCGATGCCGCAGGCCGCCCTCGGCTCGTCCAATCTGGCCGCGGTGTGCGAGCGCGTGGCGGCCCAGGCGCAGGATGAATTCACCCGTGCCGCCGCGGCGATGGATCGCTGCGATCGCACCGCCATGCGCCCGGCCCGGCTGATGGGCGCGACCTATCAGGCGCTGCTCAGCCGCATGCGCCGCCGTGGCTGGGCCGACCCGGCGCGCCGCGTCTCCTTGCCGGCCTGGCAGAAGCTCGCCATCGCGGTCCGCTACGGCCTGAGATGACGACGGTCTGACATGACATCGCGGCGATGAGGCACGCACATGTCATCGGCGCCGGGCTGGCGGGCCTGTCGGCCGCGCTGAGCCTGGCCGATGCGGGCGCGCGGGTGTTTCTGTATGACGCCGCCCCGCAGGCCGGCGGCCGCTGCCGCTCCTATCTAGATCGCGAACTGGGCTGCCGGGTGGACAATGGCAACCACCTCCTGCTCTCCGGCAACCGGGCGGCGATGGCCTATCTCGACCAGATTGGTGCCCGCGGCAGCCTGACCGGCCCAGCCGCGCCGGAATTCCCCTTCATGGACCTGGCGGACAACCGGCGCTGGGTGCTGCGGCCGAACCTGGGCCGGCTGCCCTGGTGGATCTTCTCCGCTGCCCGCCGGGTGCCCGGCACCGGGCCCGCCGATTATCTCGACCTGCTGCGCCTGCGCCGCGCCGGGCCAGAGGCGACAGTCTCGCGCACCCTGACCCACGGCACACTCTGGCGCGACCTGATGGAGCCGCTGGCGATCGCGGCGCTGAACACGCCCACCGATCGCGCCAGTGCCGCGCTGATGCAGGCGGTGGTCGCCGAAAGCCTCGGGCGTGGCGGAGCCGCCTGCATCCCCTGCTGGCCCAAGGTCGGCATGAGCGAGAGCCTGATCGATCCGGCCCTCGCGCGCCTGGCGATCCAGCGGGCCGAACTGCGCCTGTCTTGCCGCGTCGCCGGGCTGGAGACGGCGGATGGCCGCGTGACCGCGCTGCATCTGCCGGATGGGCGGCTCGATCTGGAGGCCGGCGACAGCGTCATCCTGGCCACCCCGGCCCCGGTTTCGGCACAGCTTTTGCCAGGGCTGACGGTGCCGGAGGAGTTCGAGGCGATCGTGAACCTGCATTACGCACACCAGGCGCCGCCTGGCTTTATCGGTCTGGTCGGCGGCACCGCGGAGTGGGTGTTCGCCAAGCCGGGCCACGTGTCTGTCACCATCAGCGCCGCCAACCGGCTGGTGGATCAGGATGCCGAGGCCCTTGCCAACCGTGTCTGGCCCGAGGTCTGCCGCGCACTGGCCATCCCGGCCGGCCCGATGCCCGCCTGGCGGGTGGTGAAGGAACGCCGCGCCACCTTCGCCGCCACGCCTTCACAGTTGCGTCAACGGCCCGGCGCCCGTACATCGCTTGCGAATCTCGCTTTGGCCGGCGACTGGACCAACACCGGCCTGCCCGCAACCATTGAAGGAGCCATCAGATCCGGTCGCGCCGCAGCCGCCATTCTGAGCCAGCACTGACATGAGCCCCGACGCCCTTCCCCACGGCCTGCAGCAGGCCGGCTCCGACCTCGACAGCGCCATCTCCCGCGGCGCGACCGCTTTGGCGCGCCATCAGCGCAGCGACGGCCACTGGAAGTTCGAGTTGGAGGCGGATGCCACCATCCCCGCCGAATATGTGATGCTCGAGCATTTCCTTGACCGCATCGAGCCCGATCTGCAACGCAAGATCGGCAATTATCTGCGCGAGATTCAGGGCGCGCATGGTGGCTGGCCTTTGTTCCATGATGGCGCCTTCGACATCTCCGCCAGCGTGAAGGCCTATTACGCACTCAAATTGATCGGCGACGATATCAACGCCCCGCACATGGCGCGCGCCCGCGACGCGATCCTGGCGGCCGGCGGGGCGGAGCGCTCCAATGTGTTCACCCGCGCCCAGCTGGCGCTGTTCGGCCAGGTGCCGTGGCGCGCGGTGCCGGTGATGCCGGTGGAGATCATGCATCTGCCGCGCTGGTTCTTTTTCCACCTCAGCAAGGTGTCCTACTGGTCGCGCACGGTGATCGTGCCGTTGCTGATCCTGATCGCCTGCAAGCCGCTCGCACGGAACCGCAGCGGCATCGGCGTGGCGGAATTGTTCCGCACGCCTCCCGAGAAGATCAGCAACTGGGTGCGCGGGCCCTATCGCAGCGCCTGGGGATTCGTGTTCAGCCAGCTGGATCACGTGCTGCGCGCTGTTGAGCCGCTGTTCCCGCGCGCCAGCCGGCAAAGCGCGATTGCCAAAGCCGTTGACTGGATCAAGCCGCGTCTGAACGGCGATGACGGTCTGGGCGGCATCTACCCGGCGATGGCCAACGCGGTGATGGCGTTCGATACGCTGGGCGTGCCCGCCGATCATCCCGATGCAGTGATCGCCTGGGCGGCGGTGCGCAAGCTGCTGGTGATCGAGGACGACCGCGCCTATTGCCAGCCCTGCCTCTCGCCGGTGTGGGACACCGCGCTGGCCGGCCACGCGATCGCCGAGGCGGCCGGCGCCGGCGATCTCGCCCATGCCGCTGCCTGGCTGAAGGATCGGGAAATCACCTCCTTCCGCGGCGACTGGACGATGAACCGCCCGCACGCGCCGGCCGGCGGATGGGCGTTTCAGTATCTCAACGACTACTATCCGGATGTGGACGACACCGCGGTGGTCGGCATGTTGCTGCACCGCATCGACCCGACGGCGCACGCCGCCTCCATCGCCCGCGCGCGCGACTGGATCCTGGGGATGCAGGCGAAGGATGGTGGCTGGGGCGCGTTCGATGCCGACAACAACCATGATTTTCTCAATCATATTCCGTTCGCCGATCAGGGCGCTCTGCTTGATCCCTCCACCGCCGATGTCACCGCGCGCTGCGTCTCCTTCCTGATGCAGGCTGGCATGTCGGCCGACGAGCCCGCCGTCGCCCGCGCCATCGCCTGGCTGCGGCGGGAGCAGGAGACGGATGGCTCCTGGTTCGGTCGCTGGGGCACCAACTATATCTATGGCACCTGGTCGGTGCTCTGCGCGCTGAACGCCGCCGG
>CAIVDX010000670.1 GCA_903904805.1 uncultured Rhodospirillales bacterium | reverse complement strand
TCGGGGTCGCGCGGATCGATGGCCACGAAGGCCGCCTGCCCGCCCCCTGCCCCGGTTCCTGCCCCGGTTCCTGCCCCGGCCAGCCGCCGGCCGGTGTCTACCCGCCAGCGACCGGCGATCGCCTCATCCGCCATGCCGCACCATCCTGGTTGAGGGCCAGGATGGCGCGGGAAGGTTCAGGGAAGGTAAAGGCTCAGGTCTTGGGATTGACCAATCGGCATTGGCTTTCGGCCAGCGGACGCACGATCTGCTCGCCGGGGATCACCGCGACCATCTTCAGCAGATCGTCCGGCCCCTTCGACTCCGCCGGGGTCTTCACCTGGCGGAGATACCAGTCGTGCACCATCAGGCCATCGGCGCGGATGTGGCCGTTGGTGGCAAAGATGTCGTTCACCGGGGTCGCCTTCATTTTCGCCAGAACCACGTTGGTGTCGGTGGTGCCGCTGTCCTTCACCGCCTGCAGATAGTGGCGGATGGCGGAGAAGGTGCCGGCCTGGGTGAAGCTGGGCAGCGCGCCCTGGCGCTTTTTGAACTCGGCCGACCAGGCGCTGATCTCGGGCGTGCGGTCGGGCACGAAGGCGTGGGCGGTGAGCAGGCCCTGGGCGGTCTCCAGCCCGAGGGCCTTCACATCGGCATCGAGCATCGAGACGGCGGCGATGGTCATGCTCTTGGTGAGGCCGAACTCGGCGGCCTGCTTCACCGCGGTCTGGGTGGCGGTGTTGGCGGTGCCGAGCGAGAGCACCTGCGCGCCCGATCCCTGAGCGGAGATCAGGAAGGCGGAGAAATCGGTGGCATCAAGTGGGGGGCGCACCGCGCCGATGTTGGTGCCGCCGAGCTTGGTGACCTGGGCTGAGACGTCGCGCAGCACCGCGTCACCAAACACGTAGTTCGGCATGACGTGGAACCAGGCCTTGCCGCCGCGTTCGACAATCGGGCGGACGGTGGAGGCGGCCATCTGATAGCTGTCAAAGGTCCATTGCAGGGTGACCTCGTTGCAGTGCGAGCCACTGACCTCGGCGGCCCCTGCCCCGGTGGCGAGCACGATCTTGTTACGATCGCGCGCGAAATCCATCATCGCGAGCGCGATCGCGGAATTCGGCATGTCGGCGACGACATCGACATGATCCACATCAATCCATTGCCGCGCGATCGCGGAGCCGACATCGGGCTTGTTCTGGTGGTCGGCGGAGAGAATCTCGATCGGGCGGTCGCCGATCCTGTTGCCGAACATCTCGGCCGCCATCTTCGCGGCGACGACGGAGCCCTCGCCACCGGAGGTTTGATAGACGCCGGATTTGTCGGTGAGAATGCCGATGCGGATTGGCTCGGCAGCGAAGGCGGGCAACGCCAGAACGAGCCCGGCGAGCAGGATGGGTGTGCGCATGTTTTTCCTCCCAGTGGGGTCTGTTGCCCCTGGATGGATCATTCACGGAAATGGGCTGAGGGGGAAGGGGCGGGCCGGCGGGTGGGTGCCGGGCGCTGTGTGTCAGAGCCTGAGGAGATAGGCGGTCGGGGCACTAGGGCTGAGTGGTCCGACGATGCCGTGCGACCGATGATGGCCGATCGTTTTAGCCGGTCGGCTCCCAGAAACGCTTTACTTGTGTTACAGATTTTTATTGACAAAAAACTAGCAGCCTGTCGGAGTTG
>CAIVDX010000669.1 GCA_903904805.1 uncultured Rhodospirillales bacterium | reverse complement strand
CGCGATGGCAATGGCTGGTGGGCGCAAATGGCGATCGACATTGTCGGCCATACGCTGCGCGGCGGCGAACAGGTCGCCGAGATTCGGGTGCCGCCGGTGGCGAGCATCAAGGATGCGCTGCCACCCGCCGAGCGCGCCTTCTACGAGCAGGCCGGCGGTCTCGATTTCAGCACGCCCTTGCCCTACGGGCAGGGACCGCGCCGGATGGGGGCCGACAAGGCCAGCCATTACGTCTATGTCTGCAACTATTGGGGCGGCAACCTGATGCGGATCGACACCGAGACGCTGAAGACCGATTTCATCCCACTGCCCGACCCCGAGAACCAGCACCCCTACCACGCGGTGATCGACTCGCATCACAAGGTCTGGGTCAACATGATGAATGCCGACCAACTGCTGCGCTACGACCCCGACACCGGCCAATGGAGCGCCTTCGACCTGCCCGGCCATGGCGCGGAGACCCGCTATGTCTCGATCCTCGAACGCGACGGCCGGCTGGAATTCGTGCTGCCCTATTATCGCACCATGAAGGTGACAGCGATGACCTTCCGCAGCGAGGCCGAGATGCGCGCGCTGGAACAGGCGTCCGCCAGCACCCGGCGGGCCGAGGCCAGCGCGCCGATCCTCGCCGCCGGGCTGACCGGGCGCTAGCCAAACCGCCCAGCCCCGCTCACGGCATTTCTCCAGCCGAGGCGCCCGCGCGATCCGTCATCCGACGGATCGCGTCGCCGGTGCGCGCCGATGCCTTCTTTGCTCCGCCTCCGCATTGCCCGTGATCTGGGGCCGCGCGCCGCATTCCGACGCACCATAATCGCACCAGAATATGTCCAATGTTGTTGACAGTGTTCGTTGTAAATATATAGTGACACTGCACGCTCAGTTTCGGCCAACTCGGGTCCTGGTTTCATCGACACCCCAGGACGCGCCGGTACCCGGGTGGTGGCCGTTCAGCCTTTTCAATAACTTAGCCACGTCCCTAGGACATACGCACAGCAACGAGGAGATCTTCCATGGACGACAATCCAGACAGGGTTTGGCCCACCGGCCTCACGATTCGGGAATCGGAGGAACTGCATAAGCACGTCATCGACGGAGCCCGCGTGTTCTTCGTCATCGCGCTGTTTGCGCATGTGCTGGCCTACACCTATTCACCTTGGCTGCATTGAGGGGGAACTGACATGAACCAGGGTCGTATTTGGTGCGTGGTCAGCCCCACTGTGGGTCTGCCGCTGCTGCTCGGCAGCGTCACCGCGCTGTCGCTCATCGTGCATGCCTCGGTGATGACGCACACCTCGTGGATGTCGAACTACTGGCAGGGCGCGAAGGTGAAAACCTCCGACAATTCCACCGGCACCGCGCCGGTGGCCATGGCAAGCCCGCAGGGCGGCTACAGCATCACCGTGACTCCCTCGTCGAGCGCAGCCGGCACCCCGGCCGCCTTCGTCGTGACCGTCACGCCGAGCGATGCCGCCGCCACGGCGCAAACCGTCCGAACCGCGCTCAACGATGTTGTGCCCTCCGCCGGCTTCGATCAGCCGGCCGGGGCACGCACCGTCGGGCAATAGCCTGCCGCTTGGGCGCAGGGACGCGAGCCGTTGATCCGGCTCGCGTCTCCGCCCGTCCGGCGCAAGGCCGGATGGCGTTTGAAGGCCGGTGTTATAAGGACCGGTTAAAATGAGGTCCGGGTGATGAACCGTGCCAGCCGTAGCCTGATGCGAGCCTGGGCAAATCTGGGCTCCCGCTATCTGCCGTTCGCCGATGCCGCGAGCGACACATTGCCGCTGCCGCGCCTGCTGCGGCTGTCGCTGTTCCAGGTCTCCGTCGGCATGGCGTTGGTGCTGCTGATCGGCACCCTCAATCGCGTCATGATCGTCGAGTTGGGCGTGCCCGCCTCGCTCGTCGGCATCATGATCTCACTGCCCCTGCTGTTCGCGCCTTTCCGCGCGTTGATCGGGTTTCGGTCTGACAATCACCGCTCCGAGCTCGGCTGGAAGCGGGTTCCCTTCATTTATCGCGGCACCATGGTGCAGTTCGGCGGGCTGGCGATCATGCCGTTCGCGCTGCTGGTGCTGTCCGGCCTGGGCGATGCCGATCAGGCGCCGGTCTGGCTCGGACTTTTGGGCGCCGGCGTTGCCTTCCTGCTGGTCGGCGCGGGTCTGCACACGGTGCAGACGGTCGGGCTCGCGCTCGCCACCGATCTGGCGCCGAAGGACACCCAGCCGAATGTCGTCGGCCTGATGTATGTGATGCTGCTGCTCGGCATGGTCGGCAGCGCCCTCATATTCGGCGCGATCCTGGCCGATTTCACCCCCGGACGGCTGATTCAGGTGATCCAGGCGGCCGCTGTGGTCACCATCGTGCTGAACGGCGTGGCCCTGTGGAAGCAGGAGCCGCGCGGCCGGGCGAGCACCGCCAAATCCCCCACCGCGCGGCCGGATTTCCGCGCCGCCTGGCGGGACTTCACCCTGGGCGGCGCCGCCACCTGGCGCCTGGTTGCCATCGGCCTGGGCACGCTGGGCTTCAGCATGGAAGACGTGCTGCTTGAGCCCTATGGCGGGCAGATCCTGCATCTGAGCGTGGGAGACACCACCAAACTCACGGCGACGCTGGCGGTGGGCGGCCTGTGCGGCTTTGCCTGGGCATCGCGTGTGCTCAGCCGCGGCGCCGATCCTTTCCGCATGGCGGCACTCGGCGCGTTGACCGGTCTGCCGGCCTTCACCGCGGTGATCCTCTCAGCCCCGCTCGGCTCGGCCTTCCTGTTCGCCGTCGGCACCGCGCTGATCGGCTTTGGCGCCGGCCTGTTCGGCCACGGCACCCTCACCGCGACGATGAACCTCGCCCCGCGCGAGCAGACCGGCCTCGCGCTCGGCGCCTGGGGTGCGGTGCAGGCTTCTGCCGCCGGCCTCGGCGTCGCGCTGGGCGGCATCATCCGCGACGTCATGGCCGGCGTCCTTGTTGCCCACCCTGGCGGTGCCGCGATGGCCTACGACGCCGTCTACACGCTGGAACTGCTGCTGCTGGTGGTGACCCTGCTGATGATGGTCCCCCTGATGCGCCAGGCCCGCCTTCATGCCTGAGCAATTGAACCGCCCCTCACCCAAAAGCCCCGAAACCGAAAAACCGGGCCTCACCCGAACGGAGTTCCCATGAGCACGATCATCACGCGCGTCTTCGAATATGAAATCCAGGCCGCCGCCGCGATGACGGCCCTGCACGAGGCCGGCTTCACAGCCGATGCCGTTCTGCTCAGCCGCCCCGCCTTCGATGGCGCCAACGATCTTGCAGCGATGCGCGCCTCGTTGGTCGCCGTCGGGGTCAACGAGGCCACCGCCGACGCCTGCGCGACCCGAGTCGCCGAGGGCAGCAGGGCCCTCACCGTCCAGGCCGATTTCGGCAGCGGTCGCCTCGCCACCGACATCATGGAGGCCGAAGGCGGCGCCGATCTGGGCTTCGGCGACGCCACCACCCACCGGCCCGACAACGCCGCTCCCTTCTCCGCCATCTTCGGCCTGCCAGTGCTGTGCAACAGCCCCTCGCCGCTGTCATCCTGGCTGAACTTCAACACGCTGACGCCACGCCAGACCGGCAAGGCGGAGCTGATGAAGAATCCCGCGCCGTTCTCCGACTGGGCGGGCGTCCGCACGCTGTCACATACCGCCGCCCCGCTCTCGTCGGCGCTGGGCATGCCAACCCTGTCACGCTCGCCCGCGCCTCTCTCTGGCGCCGCAGCGATGCCGACCGTGGTGAAGGGCAACTGGTCGTTCTCCGGCGCGCTGGGCCTGCCGCTGCTCTCCTCCGACCCGGCCCCGCTCTCGCGCCTGTTCGGCCTGCCGCTGCTCTCCGCCAATCGGTCCCGCCGCAGCGGTTGAGCCAACGATTGAACCCAGATACGAGCCGGCCTTACCCCTACTCCTGGATGTTCATCGCGCTGAACAACGGCGCCACCTCTGGCTCCGTCAGCAGCTTGTTGGTGAATTTGAAATCCGCCGCTTGCTGCAAGATCTGCGGCACGCCGCGGATCTCGAAAGGCTGCATGACCGGCTTCGGAATGAACTGCTCCACCGACTCGCGCGCGATGTCCAAGGAAACATGGCTTCCCTCAGCGAGAAGCTCCATCGCTTTCGGATCCGTGTAGGCCCAGTCGATCGTCTGCGCGATCACCTTGTTGAAGATCCCCAACGCCGCGTGCTTGGCCGCCACCACCGAGGCGGTGGTGACCGTCACGTTGATCGCCTGCTGCTGCAAGGTGGAGACATCGCCGCTGCGCGCGACGATGCGGATCGCGCCATCTTTAACCTGCTGCAACCCGAATGGGACCACCGACCAGCTCGCATCGACCTGGCCGGACATCACCTGTGTCAGCCCCGCCGGTGCGGCCCCCACCGCCACCAACTTGACCTGGCCGGACAGACCCGCATTGCGCAGCATCTCGCGCAGGATAAGGTCTGAGGTGGACCCGGCCTCGGAGAATCCCACCACCTTGCCGGCCATGTCCTTCACGCCGCGGATCGGGCTGTCCGCCTTGGCGAACCAGAAGGTGTAGGTCGTCCCGGTCAGCCCCGCCGCGATCACCCGCAGAGGGGCGCCTTTCGAGAAGGCGCCGACGATCGCCAGAATGCCGGTGTTGGTCGCCACATCCACGCTGCCGGAGATCAACGCCTGCATCGTCTGTGATCCGCCGGCGGTGTAGGCCAGTTCCACGTCCAGGCCGCTCTTCTTGAAGAACCCCTGCTGCACGGCGAACTCGACCATGTTCCAGGTGCCCTTGTTCGGCACCGTTACCTTGAGCGTGTCCGCCGCCGCCATCGACGGCAGCAGTGCGAGACAACCGAGAGCAAATCGCCTGATCATGATCCCCCCTGGGTAAAGGTGGCCTTTGGCGAGGCTAACGCCACATGAACCAAGACGATGAAGTCACGGGCTGGTGCCCGGGGCCGGCGTTCAGCGGCCGTTGGACTGGCCTGTCGGCGTGTCGCGATATAGCAACGTGCATTGTGATGTGGCTTGAGCGGCACAATGCATCGATGCCGTTGTCGTCGTTTCGGCGCGCTCCGGACCAGCTGCACCCAGTCGTGAGCCTTTAATGCACCAGGGCCGACAGGATCGAGCGGTCGATGTTGAGGGAGCTTGTGCTGCCGATATCGGCGCCGGAGTGCTCGGTGGTCGCCAGATGTTCGGCGAAGATGCGGCCGCCGACGACGACCAGGAGATCGGGGTTGCGCGAGGCGTCGCGTGCCGCGGCGATGGAGGTGCGCAGGCGGGGCAGCCAGCCTTGGCGGAGGAAGGCGGCGCTGAGCGACATGTCCAGCACGTCGAACCATTCGCCGGCGAGCAGTGCGGCCAGATCGCGATCGGTCTGCGGGTATTCGCAATGCGGGTGCCAGCCGACATTCCACAGGGCTTCGGAGTCGAGCGCGGCCCCCAGGCCATGCGGTTCACCGGGTTCCGGCGTGATCAGCACATTCGGGATGACCGTGCCTTCCGGGGCGCGGCGGGCGGTGTTCGCGCCGAGCAGGCGGGCGGCGGTCTGCAGGCGCGCGAGGCTCAGCGTGACGTCGAATTCGGTGCAGAAATCCTCGGCCCAGAGGTCACCCAGACGCCGCGCGGTGGGCTCGAACAGGGTGGCGAAGGGCAGCAGCGTCTGCGGCGAGGCGGACTCCACCTCGCGGATGAGGTCGGACAGGCCGAGTTCGTCGCCGGCGATCAGCAGATCGGCGAGTTCCATCACCCGACCATGCGCCGGGACTGACCGTGCGAGCAGACGAGGGGCGCCATGCTGGCCGGCCAGCGCCGGGATCAGGGCCTCGGTGATCACTGTTTTCAGCAGCGACGCGGTGTGCCGGTTCAGCAGGCCAGGCGCGCCTGAGCGCGGCGATCCGGCCCGTCGGGCAAAGGGGGCCGACGTACGTTGGCGGAGGGCTTCCAGCACGCGTGGGGCGGCATCGGGGTCACGGCGGAGTTCGGCGACGAGCCCGGGCGGCGGCTGGATGACGTCCTCGTTCGAGCGGCCGAGATTCTGGCCGGTCGCTGCCAGCTTCATGTTCCAGCCGCCGAAGGTGCGGCTGCGGGCGGTGTGGCGGTCGAGAATTCTGATGTCGGTGTGCCGCGCGTCGTGCTGGATCGACGTGGCCACCCGCTCGAGCCCCTCCGCGGGGCCCTCGAGCCATTGGAAGAAGCTGCCCTGGTCGTAGAGGACCATGCCGGTGATGGCCTCGAGGCGATTGCGGGACTGGGCGAGAAGGGCGAGCTCATGCAGCTCTGCCTGGGACATCGGGTGGACCGCGCGACTGCGATACACGAGCGTTTCATGAGACCCTGTTCGGGCCATCGGCGGCACCATTCCAGCGACAGGGCCGGACGAAGTGTTGGGCATCGAGTAGGACATCTTGGGCTCCCTGTCGTAATCCGGTATCGGGCCGGCGACATGCGCGGAGTTTGGCCGATCAGACCAGCGTGACCACACACATCCATCTCAAGCGCACGGCGCTGGATCTTTTTTTGCTACGGCAGCGCGTGTCTGAACCGGTTGCGGATGCAGGCGAGGCGGGATCCCAGGGGACCAACCCCGTTCGACCGCGACGACGAGTTTCAGCGAACGCAGGTCAAGGCAAACCAGGCCCAGGCAACCCAGCCCCCAAAGGATACCACCCCCAAGGACACATCTTTTTCCGGCCTTATCAGCGGATCCTGGCACGCTGCGTGCCCAAACCCGATCGTCAGCCACATCCTGGAAAGGCACGACCCGTAAAGGCACGAACGTCCGTAGAAGTTGGATCGTTGAGATTTCTAAGTCCTATGTCAAGGCTTGTTGACGCGCATTCGACAAGAATCATGGACCGGTTCGACGCGCGGTTCGACACGCGGTTCGACACGCGGTTCCCTTGGCAAGCGGAAGCACCCAGGACGGGCCGTTGGGCCGTGATGAGGGGCGCCGAGCCGGCCCAAGGGCAGCATGGTGTTGGCGCGCGGTCGGGCTTGCGTGCCGGCGTCGAAACAGCGGGCAATTTTTTTGCGGCCCACTGACATTTGGTCGCTTCAAATTGATCTGTTAATCCCCATATCCGTGCAATGCGGTGTAAACCGATCAACGCCACCTTCTGCGCCGGTCTCCGGAGGCTCCCATTAACGTCATCTCCACGTCCCGCCCTGCCAAGCAGCCCGACGTCACGCTGCGTATCGACAATGGCGGTGTCATCCGTGAGGTGACACTGGCGAATAGTCTCGCCGATGAGACCGCGCAGGGATGGATCGGGCGTCAGTGGCAGGAGGCGGTGGGTGCTGACAATGGCACCAAGGTCGAGCGGATGCTGCAGGACGCGGCGACCAGCGGCCTCGCGGCCTATCGCCAATTCACCCAGACATTCCCCAGCGGGCGCGACGTGCCGCTGGAATTCAGCGTGGTCCGACTCGGCGATGATGGCGGCCTGCTGGCGATCGGGCGCAATCTGGACACGCTTGCCGAGCTGCAGTCGCGCCTGGTGGCCGCCCAGCAGGCGATGGAGCGGGACTATTGGAAGCTGCGTGAGCTGGAGTCGCGCTATCGTCTGCTGTTCGACACCTCGATCGAGGCTGTCATCATGGTCACCGCCGACACGCTGCTGGTGCAGGATGCCAATTCCGCCGCGATCCGGCTGCTTGGCCCGATCCAGGGCCGCGAGGTTACCGCCGGGATCCGGCGTGAGGACCGCGCGGCGTTCCAGTCCATGCTGGCCCAGGCCCGGCAGAGCGGCAGCGCGCCGCGCTGCCTGATCCATATCGGTGGCGATGAGGCCCCGACGCTCGCGCGCGCCTCGTTGGTCGCCGGCGAGGGCGGCCATCGCTTCATGCTGCAGCTGGCGGAAACCGCGGTGGCGCCGAGCCCGCAGCCGCGCACGCTGGAGCAGTTCGCCGAGAGCCTGCCCGATGGCATTCTGATCACCGACAGCGATGGCACGATCCGTCGGGCCAACCGGGCGTTTCTCGATCTGGTCGAGACCGCGGCGGAGGGGGCGGTGGTTGGTCAGTCGCTCGGCCGCTGGCTAAGCCGGCCGGGGGCGGATTGGTCGGTGTTGCTCGCGACGCTGCGCCAGCACGGCGTGGTGCGTCGGTTCAGCACGACATTGCAGGGCATGCTTGGCACCGACACGACCGTGGAGATCGCGGCGGTGGGCAACGGCACGGTGGCGTCGGGCGATATCGCTCTGGTGGTGCGCGACATCAGCCGCCGGATGCCGGAGACCGCGGAGACCCATCATCTGCGCGCCGCCTTCAGCTCGATCATCGAGCAGTCGGTGCGCACGCCGCTGCGCACGCTGGTGCGCGAGGCTGTTGGTCTGGTCGAGCGCCATTATATCGGTGCCGCACTGGAGCTGGCGGAGGGCAACCGCACCAATGCCGCCGAAATGCTCGGGTTGAGCCGGCAGGGCTTCTACAAGAAGCTCGCCCAGTACGACCTGCATGACAGCGACGCCACGGCGCCGGGCTGAACCATCCGCCCAAGCGGTCGGCGTGACGCTGTCAACCGCACTTGACGCATCGGCGATGGGGCAGGGATAGTCGGTCCATGTCGCGTGCCGTCTTCCCATTCGCCGCCATTGTCGGCCAGGACGCTCTCAAACGTGCCCTGATGATCGCCGCCATCGACCCTGCGGTGGGCGGCGTTCTGGCATTCGGCGATCGTGGCACCGGCAAATCCACCACCGTGCGCGCGCTGGCCGCGCTGCTGCCGCCGATGAAGGCGGTGAAGGAGTGCCGATATCAGTGCGATCCGGACGCGCCGGACCGGTTCTGCGAGGAGTGCCGCGCCCGCACGGGCCGGCTGCCGACCGTCAGCATCGCGCCACCGGTGGTCGATCTGCCGTTGGGCGCCACCGAGGACAGGGTGGTTGGCGCGCTCGATTTCGAACGCGCGCTGACCCAGGCGGTGAAGGCGTTCGAGCCGGGGCTGCTGGCGCGGGCCAATCGCGGATTTCTGTATATTGATGAGGCGAACCTGCTGGAGGACCATCTGGTCGATCTGCTGCTGGATGTCGCGGCGTCGGGCGAGAATGTGGTCGAGCGCGAGGGGCTGAGCGTGCGCCATCCCGCGCGCTTCGTGCTGATCGGCAGCGGCAATCCGGAGGAGGGCGAGTTGCGCCCGCAGATGCTCGATCGCTTCGGCCTGGCGGTGGAGGTGCGCACCCCGACCGACCTGCCGACGCGGGTTGAGGTGATCCGCCGGCGCGACAGCTTCGACCGTGATCCCGACGCGTTTCTCGCCGGCTGGGCCAAGGCGGAGGCTAAGCTGCGCCGGCAGCTGGTGGCAGCCCGCGCGCGGCTCGCCGCGGTGGTGGTGGAGGATGCGATGCTGGAGGCCGCCGCCAGGCTGTGCATCGCGCTGGGCACCGATGGTCTGCGTGGGGAGTTGACGCTGATCCGCGCCGGCCGTGCGCAGGCGGCGCTCGACGGCGCCAGCGCGGTGAGCCTGGCCGAGCTGCGCGCGGTGGCACCGTTGGCGCTCGGCCACCGGCTGCGCCGCAACCCGCTCGACGAGGCGGGCTCGGCCACGCGTGTGGCGCGCGCGGTGAGCGAGGTGTTCGGCGCCGAGGCTTTGGGGTGACCAGCGGCCTCGGCCCGCTGGTGCAGGAGGCCATCGCCCTGTTCGCCGCCGACCCGCTCGGCTTCGGTGGCATCGCGCTGCATGGTCCGGCGGGGAAGCTGCGCGAGCGGGTGCTCGGCGAGCTGACCGCGGCGCTGGGTCGCCCTGTCCGCCGTTTGCCGCTGCATATCACGGATGAAAATCTGCTCGGCGGGCTGGATGTGGGCGCGACGCTCGCCGCCGGCCGGCCGGTGCAGCGCGTCGGGCTGCTCGCTGCCGCCGAGGGGGGGGTGCTGATCGTGCCGATGGCCGAGCGGATGGAGCCGCGCCTGGCGGCCCATCTCGGCGCGGCACTGGATCTCGGCGGTGTCGCGGTGGTGGCGCTGGATGAGAGCGAGGCCGAGGGCGAGCGGCTGGTTCCCGCGTTGGCCGAGCGGCTGGGGTTTCACCTCGATCTCAGCATCGAGGCCGCGCTGCCCGAGATGGCCGAGGCCGCGTCGCCGCCGCCCGATCCGGTGCTGTTTCTGTGCCAGGGGGCGCTGCAGCTTGGCGTGGAGTCCGCGCGGCCGGTGGTGTTCGCCCTGCGTGCGGCGCGGGTGCGTGCCGCGTTGCATGGCCGCGCCGCGCCGGACATGCAGGACCTCCTGGTTGCCGCCGCCCTGGTGATCGCGCCACGCGCCACCATTCTGCCCACCGCCGATGCGCCGCCGCAGGAGCTGCCCGACCCGCCGCCTGATGAGTCGCGCGCGGAGGATGCGGCACCCGACTCGCCGCCGCCTGACACGCCGCCGCCGGAGGAACCGCCCGCCGAGCAGCCGCGGCCTGAGCAGGGTGCGGGTGAGATGATCGTCGAGGCGGCCAAGGCGGTGCTGCCGGCGGCCCTGCTCGCCCAGCTGAGCCAGCTTGCCGGCCCCTCGCGCTCCGCGCGGGCGGGGGGCGCCAAGGGGCCGATGCGGCGGGCCTCGCAGCGTGGCCGCCCGATCGGCGCGCGTGCCGGCGAACTGCGCGGCCAGGCGCGGCTGCATCTGCTGGAGACATTGCGCGCGGCTGCCCCCTGGCAGCGTTTGCGCACGCCGGCTGCGGCGGGCCTGCTGGCGATCCGCCGCGAGGATATCCGCGTGGTGCGCTTTCGCGCGCCGACCAGAACCACCACCATCATCGCGGTGGATGCCTCGGGCTCCGCCGCGCTCAATCGCCTGGCCGAGGCGAAGGGCGCGGTCGAGCTGCTGCTGGCCGAATGCTATATCCGGCGCGATCAGGTGGCGCTGATTGGTTTCCGCAACGACACCGCCGAGCTGCTGCTGCCGCCGACCGGCTCGCTGTCGCGCGCCAAGCGGCTGCTGGCCGGGCTGCCGGGCGGTGGTGCGACGCCGCTCGCGGCTGGGATCGATGCGATCTGCGACCTCGCGCGCGAGGAGGCGCGCAAGGGTCGCACCCCGCTGCTCGCGCTGCTGACCGACGGGCGCACCAATGTTGCCCGCGACGGGCGGCGGGAGCGGCCGGCGGCCGAGGCCGATGCGCTGGCCGCCGCGCGGGCGGCGGCGGCGGCGGGCTATTCCGCCATCGTGCTCGACATCTCGCCGCGTCCGAATGCGTTTCTGCGCCAGGTCGCCACCGCCATGCAGGCGCGCTACCTGCCGCTGCCGTTCGGCGACGCCTCGGCGGTCAGCCGGGCCGTGCGGGCGGCGGCGTGAGTCGTCTGGATTGGGCCACCGACGGGCGGCGCTGGCCGAATCGCGCGGCGAGTCGCTTTGTCGAGGCGGGCGGGCTGCGGTGGCATGTGCAGGTGGCCGGCGCCGGGCCGGTGCTGCTGCTGGTTCATGGCACAGGCTCGGCGACCCATAGCTGGCGCGCGCTGCTGCCGCTGCTGAGCGAGGATTTCACCGTGGTCGCGGCGGATCTGCCGGGGCATGGGTTTTCCGGCGCGCCACCGCGGGGTGCCTATGCGCTGCCGCGGATCGCCCGGGCGATCGCCGCGCTGCTCGGCGTGCTTGACCAGGCTCCGGCGCTGGCTGTCGGCCACTCCGCCGGCGCGGCGGTGCTGGCGCGCATGTGCCTTGATGGGCTGATCGCGCCGGCCCGTCTGATCAGCCTCAATGGCGCGCTGATGCCGCTGCGGGGCATGCCGACCGAGATCTTTGTGCCGATCGCCAAGCTGCTCGCCAGTTCGTCTCTCGCGGCGCGGGCGTTCGCCGCGGTCACCGGGGGTGAGGCGGGGGTGAACCGGCTGATCCGTTCCGGTGGCTCGGACATCGATGATGAGGGCAGGCGCCTGTATGCCCGGCTCGCCAGCAACCCCGGCCATGTCGCCGGCGCGCTCGGGCTGATGGCGCATTGGGACCTGCCGGGCCTGGCGCGCGACCTGCCGGGTCTGCGCACCCCGCTTACGCTGGTCAGCGGTGGGGCGGACCGCATGGTGGCGCCGTTCGAGGCGGCGCGGGTGAAGGCGCTGGTGCCTGGTGCCGAGCTCATCTCGCTGCCGGGGCTGGGCCATCTGGCGCATGAGGAACAGCCGGAGGCGGTTGCGCGGATCATCCGCGCGGCGCGCTAGGCCCTCCGAACGGCCGGTTCAGCCGCACGATCGTCAGGTTCAGGAAGCTGGCGAACGACACCCAAAGCAGATAGGGCAGCAGCAGCAGGCTCGCGGTGGGCGCGAACGGGGCCAGCAGCCACATCGGCGCGGCGATCGCCAGCCATAGCAGCGGCACTTCGATGAGCGCCCAATCCGGCCGGCGCAGGGTGAAGAACAGCGGGCTCCAGATGATGTTCAGCACTCCGTTCACGCCGAACAGCACCAGCACCATCAGGCGGCTGCCGGCGTCGGGCGCATCGCGCCAGGCGAGATAGGCGGCAGCGCCGGCGAGCGCGAGAATCAGCGACCAGGCCGGGCCGAACAGCCAGTCCGGCGGCTGCCAGGAGGGTTTGCGGAGTGCCTTGTACCAGGGGGAGATATTGGTGAGGACCGCGCCCAGAACGGCCACGGCGAGAGCCCACAGGCCCGCCGCGGCCATCGGCCATGTCATGTTCGCGCGACACCGAGCAGATGCGCCACATCCTTGAAGAAGATTTTGGCGTGGCGGGTGGGGCTTTCCCGGGTGAGACGCTTGTTCATGTAGGAATCCCAGGTCATGCGCTGCACATCCGGATCGCGGCAGATTGCCACGAAGCGCTCGCGGCGCGCATCGGACGAATACCAGAACCACTGCATGATGCCCAGGATCCAGAATACCCGACCATGGGCGCGGTTGAATTCCCGCCGGGCGCCGCGCAGCGCGCGGGCGTCGCCGCTGGCCAGGAAGCGCGCGCCGGCCTCGGCCACCATCCGGGCACTCTCCATGGCGTAATAGATGCCCTCGCCGGACGCCGGGGCGACCACGCCCGCGGCGTCGCCGGCGACGATGACGTCGCGCCCATTGTCCCAGCGCTTCATCTGGCTGAGCGGGATCGGCGCGCCCTCGCGGCGCAGTGTCTCGGCTCCGCCCAGGCCGGCGGCGTCGCGCAGCGCGGTGACCGAGCGACGCAGCGAGAAGCCCTTTTTCTCGGTGCCGCTGCCCACCGAGGCGGTTTGGCCATGCGGGAACACCCAGCCGTAGAAATCGGGGGACAGGTGGCCCTGATACCAGACATCGCAGCGCGTCGGGTCGATGCCCTCGTCGGGCATGCGCACGATCTCATGATAGGCGAAGACGTAGCGCAGGCGCTTCGCACCCTTGATGCTTTGCGCGGCGAGGGCCGATTTCGCGCCGTCGGCGCCGATCACCAGGCGCGCGCGCACCTCGTGGGCCTCGCCGTCATCGTCGTAGCAGACGACCGCGGTGCCATCCGGGTCGCGCCGCAGCTCGGTGAAGCGGCCGCGGGCGCGGGTGGCGCCGGCGGTCTCGGCGCGTTCGCGCAGGAACTCGTCGAACGGCGCGCGATCGACCATGCCGACGAAGCCGTTGGAGATCGGCATGTCCACGCCGCGGCCGGAGGGGGCGACCATGCGGGCCGCGGTCACCTTGGCGCAGAGCATGCGGTCGGGGATGGCGAAGTCGCGGATCAGCCGTGGCGGGATCGCGCCGCCGCAGGGCTTGATCCGCCCGGCGCGGTCGAGCAGCAGCACCGACCAGCCGGCGCGGGCGAGGGTTTCGGCCGCCGTTGCCCCGGCGGGACCGCCGCCGACCACCACCGCGTCCATCGGTTCCATCATGATGCGAATCCTTTCAGGGCGAAGGCTGCGGCGAGCATGCCGAGCACATAGAGGCTGGTGCCGGTGGCGTTGTACCAGGGGGCGAATTGGCGGGGGTCGCGCAGCAGCTTCACCATCAGCACCAGCTGAACGACCAGCAGGGCGGCGACGATGGCGGCGGTGAGCGGGCTGCCCCAGTGCAGCAGCAGCGCCACCACCGCCATTTGCGGCACCGCCATCACCAGGCAGGCGAATTTCGCGGCGCGCTCGACGCCCAGCTTCACCGGCAGCGAGCCCACGCCCATTTGCCGGTCGCCCTCGACCGATTTGAAATCGTTCAATGTCATGATGCCGTGGGCGCCGGCGCTGTAAAGTGCGGCCGTGGCGAACACCCGCAGGCTCGGCTGGCCGCCGGTGAGCACCGCCACCGCGGTGATCCAGGGCAGGCCCTCATAGCACATGGCGCAGGCGGCGTTGCCCCACCAGCCATTGAGCTTCAGCCGCAGCGGCGGGGCACTGTAGATCCAGGCGAGCACCAGACCGAACACCGTGGCGCCAAAGCCCCAGCTGCCCAGCCCGCCGGCCACCAGCAGGCACAGGCCGGTCCAGATGAGTGCGATATAGAGGCCCCAGCTGCCGGGAATTTGGCCCGAGGGGATCGGCCGGTTCGGCTCGTTGATGGCATCGACCTCGCGGTCGAACCAGTCATTCGCCGCCTGGCTGGTGCCGCACACCAGTGGCCCGGCGAGCAGCGCGCCGAGCAGCGCCTGCGGCCAGCGGTCGGCCAGCGGCACCCCGGCGGAGACCACGCCGCACATGAAGGCCCACATCGGGGCGAACCAGGTGATCGGCTTCAGCAGGGTCAGCACCGCGCCGGCCGACATCGGCAGGCGGGCGGGCGGGGCGGGGAGCGGCCGGTCGGTGGCCATCGCGTCGGCCGCGCCGATCGCCTGTGCTGATGGTTGGACGCTGTGCATGCCGCCTGTCCTCCGACCGATCGAGCTGACGCCGGGAGGCCACACGAAGCGGCCCGGGCGCCACCGGTTCTGACCTGGGCAGCATCTGCTTCGGCCGTGGGGGCTGTCAATACAGATTGACGTAAACTCAGCTTGACACTCAAATTCCTGAGCCGTTAACGTCCACTCAAAGCTGGAGATCGGGATGGAACGTCAGGCCATGCGAGCCAGAAATCATCGCCAGACGCGCGCAACCGGCGCGTGGTCGGCGGCACGAGGCAGGGATGTTGCCTCGGTGTGGGGGGTGTCAATCAATGTTTACGGGTGACTATATCCGCCGCGTCATCGGCGCCGGCGATTGCTGCCCCTTCACCGCCGCCAGCGGGCGCCGCAGCGCGTCCGACCATGGCAGGGTCAGACCGCTCTACACCCCCGAGCAGCGCCGCCGGCGCGACGCCTCGCGCTGGACCATGGTGCAGGGCGTGCTGGCGCCGATCCAGTTCGCGGTGTTCCTGGTCAGCCTCAGCCTGGTGCTGAACTATCTCGCCACCGGCCAGGGGCTGGCGCTGGCCACCGGGTCGGTCATCGTGAAGACCTTGACGCTCTACACCATCATGATCACCGGCTCGATCTGGGAGCGCGACGTGTTCGGGAAATACCTGTTCGCGCCTGCGTTCTTTTGGGAAGACGTGGTCAGCATGCTGGTGCTCGCGCTGCACACCGCCTATCTCGTCGCGCTGGTCTCCGGTGCGGTCGATGCCGAGCGGCAGATGTGGCTCGCGCTGGCGGCCTATGGGTCCTACGTCGTCAACGCCGCGCAGTTCGTGCTGAAGCTGCGGGCGGCGCGACTGCAGGAGAAGAGCGGCTGGGCGCGTGGCGGGCATGATGGGGCGATGGCGGGGCACTCCGCATGACCAACGCCGTGGCGTCGCCGGCCAATCCCAGTGGCTGTGACGACACCGAGATCCTGCGCGAGCGCGGCCAGCGTGAGCTGTTCTGCGGGCTGACCGGGATCGTCTGGCTGCATCGCAAGATCAAGGACGCGTTCTTTCTGGTTGTTGGCTCGCGCACCTGCGCGCATCTGCTGCAATCCGCCGCCGGGGTGATGATCTTCGCCGAGCCGCGATTCGGCACCGCGATCCTCGATGAGCGCGACCTCGCCGGGATGGCCGATTGCAATGACGAGCTGGACCGGGTGGTGGCCGAGCTGCTGGCGCGCCGGCCGGACATCCGGCTGCTGTTTCTGGTGGGCTCCTGCCCGTCCGAGGTGATCAAGCTCGATCTCGGCCGTGCCGCCAGCCGGCTCGATGCCCGGCATGCCGGCGCGGTGCGGGTGCTGGCCGATTCGGGCAGCGGCATCGAGACCAGCTTCACCCCGGGCGCGGTTGCCTGTCTCGCGGCGCTGGTGCCGGGGCTGGCGCCGAGCCGCGACTCCGAGCTGCTGGTGGTCGGCAGCATGGCCGACGGGGTGGAGGACCAGTTCGCCCGCCTGTTCGCCGCGATGGGCATCGGCAAGGTGGGCTTTCTGCCGGCGCGCGAGGCGGCTGCGATGCCCACGGTCGGGCCGGGCACGCGCTTTCTGCTGGCGCAGCCCTTCCTGGCGCAGACCGCGCGGGCGCTGGAGTCGCGCGGGGCGCGGCGCATTCCCGCGCCCTATCCGCTGGGCGTTGAGGGCACCACCGCATGGCTTGCCGCCGCCGCCGCCGAATTTGGTGTCGCGCCGGACCGGCTGGAGGCCGCCATCGCGCTGCCGCAGGAACGCGGCCGCCGGGCGCTGGCCCGCTACCGGGCCCAGCTGGCGGGAAAGCGGGTGTTCCTGTTCCCCGATTCGCAGCTGGAGATTCCGCTCGCGCGCTTCCTCACCCGCGAACTTGGCATGCGGGTGATCGAGGCCGGCACGCCCTATCTGCACCGCGAACATCTCGCCGAGGAGCGCGCGCTGCTGTCCGCCGATGTGCGTCTGAGCGAGGGGCAGGATGTCGAGCGCCAGCTGGATCGCTGTCTCGCCGCGCGGCCTGACCTCACCGTCTGCGGCCTTGGGCTGGCCAATCCGCTCGAGGCGCAGGGCCTGACGACGAAATGGTCGATCGAGCTGCTGTTCACCCCGGTGCAGGGCTACGACCAGGCGGGCGATCTGGCCGAACTGTTCGCGCGCCCGCTCAATCGCCGCGCGCGACTGAAGGAGTTGGTGCCGTGAAGCTCGCGCTGTGGACGTATGAGGGGCCGCCGCATGTCGGCGCCATGCGGGTGGCAACGGCGATGCAGGGGTTGCATTACGTGCTGCACGCGCCGCAGGGCGACACCTATGCCGACCTGCTGTTCACCATGATCGAGCGGCAGGACAAGCGCCCGCCGGTCACCTACACCACCTTCGAGGCGCGCGATCTGGGCGGCGACACCGCCGAGCTGTTCAAGGATGCGG
>CAIVDX010000668.1 GCA_903904805.1 uncultured Rhodospirillales bacterium | reverse complement strand
CCCTCGCTCGGCACCCCCGTGCTGGTCACCCGCGACATCACCGAGCGCCCCGAGGCCGTCGCCGCCGGCACCGTGCGCCTGGTCGGCACCTCCACAGACCGCCTGATCGCAGAGGCCACGCGCCTGCTTGACGACGCCGCCGCCCACGCCGCGATGGCCATCGCCGCCAACCCCTATGGTGACGGCCACGCCGCCGCGCGCATCATCGCGGCCTTGCGAACATGAGCGAGCCCATCACCAGGATCGCCGTCATCGGCCTCGGCTATATCGGCCTGCCCACCGCCGCGGTATTCGCCTCCAACGGCATCGACGTGGTGGGCATCGACGTGAACGACGCCGCCATCGCCTCGATCAATGCCGGCCGCCCGCATTTCGGCGAACCAAATCTGGATGCCCTGGTCCGCCGTGTCGTTGAATCCGGCAAACTCCGCGCCACCGCAACGATGGAACCGGCCGATGCCTTCATCATCGCCGTGCCCACCCCGATCACCGGCCACGGCATCGCAAGCCAGCCCGACATCTCCTATGTCGAGGCCGCCGCGCGCGCCATCGCCCCGGTTCTTGCCCGTGGCAATCTGGTGATTCTCGAAAGCACCTCCCCCGTCGGCACCACCGAGCGCATCGCCGACATCCTCGCCGAGCTTCGCCCCGACCTCAGCTTCCCCGCCACCGCAGGCGAACTCGCCGACATCCAGCTCGCACACTGCCCCGAACGCGTTCTCCCCGGCCGCATCCTCGAAGAGGTGGTCAACAACGCCCGCGTGATCGGCGGCATCACCCGCAAATGCGCCCAACGCGCCTTGCTGCTCTACAAGATCTTCGTCCGCGGCGAATGCCGCCTCACCTCCGCGCGCACCGCCGAACTCGCCAAACTCAGCGAGAACGCCTATCGCGACGTGAACATCGCCTTCGCCAACGAGCTCGCCAATATCTGCGATGTTCTCGACATCAATGTCTGGGACCTGATCAGGATGGCAAACCTGCACCCGCGGGTGAACATCCTGCAGCCCGGCCCCGGCGTGGGCGGCCACTGCATCGCCGTCGACCCATGGTTCATCGTCGCCCGCGCGCCCGACGAAGCAAAACTCATCACCACAGCGCGCCTCATCAACGATGCCCGCCCGGCGCAGATCGTCGGCAAGGTCGCCGAAAAAACCGGCCATCTCGCCCGCCCCACCATCGCCTGCCTCGGCCTGTCCTACAAACGCGACGTCGACGATCTGCGCGAAAGCCCCGCCGTCGAAGTCGTCCGCCTGCTCGCCGAAGCCCACTTCGCCGACCTGCTCATCGTCGAACCCCACATCACCCACCTGCCCGCAGCCCTGTCCGGCCTCACCCTGGCCGATTTCGACCAGGCACTGGCAAAGTCCGATGTCGTGCTCTTGCTGGTTGACCATATGAGCTTTCTCCGCGTCGATCGCGCCAAGCTCTCAGGCAAAATCATCATCGATACGCGCGGGGCCTGGTAGGCAAAGCCAGTCGTTTTTATTTTGCAATAAAGAAGCAGACAGCTTCTGGAATTCAGGCAGTTCCGTCCCAAACCTTTTGCCAGGCGGCGAACATCCCCTCCTGGGTAAACGCCGCCTCCGCCCGCGCCCGGTTCGCCGCTCCAACCCTCTCCCGCAAACCGGGATCATCCAGCAACGACGCGATCGCCCCGCCCAATGCCGCATCGTCGCGCGGCACAATCAACGGCGCGCCCTCCGCCGGCAGCACCGCGCGCACATCGCCGACATCGGTGCTCGCCACCGGCAGCGCACAGGCCATCGCCTCCAGCACCGACATCGGCATCTGCTCGGTGTCAGAGCTCAACACGAACACATCGAAATTCCGCAGCGCCGCCCGCGGGTCAGACAAATGCCCGGCGAACACCACATCCGCGCCCAGCCCCAGCTCGCCCACCAGCGCCTCCAGCCCCGCCCGCTGCGCCCCGTCGCCGACGATCACCAACCGCGCCGGCACATTGGCGCGTGCAATCGCAAAGGCGCGAATGAGCCGCTGCAGATTCTTCTCCGGCCGCACGGCCGCCACCGTGCCCACCTCCGGCCGCCCATCATCCACCCAGGGTGCGGCCGGCCGCTCACCGGCAAACCGCGCCAGATCCACCCCATTGGGAATATAGCGCAGCCGCCGTTCGGGCAGATGCCATTGCGTCGTCGCGATGTCCCACAGAAGCCGGCTCGGCAGCACCGTGATGCAGCGCCGCAGCACCAGCCGCCGCGTCCAGGACCTGCGCGGCAGCAGCCGATCCCGCTCCTCCGGCCCGAACCCATCCTCCACATGCACATGCACCGGCCGCCGACCCACCCCCACAGCGAGACTGGGCAGCGCCCGCGCCATGTCCCACTCGATCGAGCCCCAATTGCTGGTGATCAACACGTCCGGCCGCCACGCGGCCAGTGCCGCGCGAAACCGCGTCACATTCCCCCGCGTGTCGTTCTTGCGCATCTCGATGCGCGGAAACTCAACATCCAGACCAGGATCGAGCCGATCCGCGCAGGCGATATCACCATCCAACGCCACGATCCGGTGCCGATACCGATCACCGAAATGATTGGCCAGCGCGGCAAACCGCACCTGCACCCCGCCAAAGGCGAAGGTCGGGAAAATATGCAGCAGGGTCGGCCGATCGGGCATGCAGGTTCGCTCCTGCGCGCGCTGCTACAGCCTTCCTCCGCCCCCCGCAACGCCACCCGACAGATCCGCCTTTGCAACCACGGGTTCTCCGAAACCGCCGGATCGGCTAGGAGTTCCGGTCAGCCACAGGGGCCGCTCATGCCGATTCGACCCATCACCGCACTCGCCTGCCTCTGCGCCCTGTGGCTGCCGCTGGCCGCCGGCGCCGACACGCTGCAGGTCGGCCCCGGCAAGGCCTTCCCCTTCCTCGCCGCCGCGCTCGCCCGTGCCAAACCAGGCGACACCATCGCCATCGCCGCGGGCGACTTCGCCGACTGCGCCACCGTCACCGTGCCCAACATCACCATCTCAGGCGCCGGCATGGACAAGACCTTCCTCACCGGCAAAAGCTGCGCGGGCAAGGCGATCCTGGTCACCCAGGCCGCCGATCTCGTGGTCTCCGACATCACGCTGCGCCACGCCCGCGTGCCCGACCATAACGGCGCTGGCATCCGCGGCGAGGGCACCGGCCTGCTGGTCCTGCGCGTGCATTTCGACGACAACGAGAACGGCATCCTCACCAACCAGCTCACCGACGCCACACTGACCGTGCGCGACAGCCTGTTCACCCGCAACGGCACCTGCGAATATGCCTGCGGCCACGGCATCTATGCGGGCCATATCGGCCATCTCATCGTCGAGAAAAGCAGCTTCTACGAGCAGCGCGAGGGCCACCACATCAAGTCCCGCGCGCACGACACGCTGGTCACCGGCTGCGACATCGGCGACGGCGACAAGGGCACCGCCAGCTACACCATCGACATCCCCAACGGCGGCAAGGTGGTGATCCGCGACAACCGGATGGAAAAAGGCCCGCTCACCGGCAACACCTCCACCGCCATCGCCATCGGCGAGGAGGGCGTCAACAACGACACCCCCTCGATCCTGGTCGAGAACAACCGCCTGATCCAGGACGGCCCCTACAGCACCTCCCTCGTCTGGAACAAAACCGACACCCCGGCGGTGCTGAAAAACAACCGCATCATGGGTGCGGTCAGCATGCTCCGCGGCCCCGGCACGGTGCAGTAGCCGGTGTCGCTGCTGCAGCCCGGCCTCGAGGGCGCCCCGCCACGCGAGGTGCTCAAGCGCGTCTTCGGCTATCCGGAATTTCGCGGCCTGCAGGCCGAGGTGATCGATCACGTCATCGCCGGCGGCGACGCCCTGGTGCTGATGCCCACCGGCGGCGGCAAATCCGTCTGCTACCAGATCCCCGCCCTCTGCCGCCCCGGCACCGCCATCGTCGTCAGCCCCCTCATCGCGCTGATGGACGACCAGGTCGCCGCCCTCCGCCAGCTCGGCATCTCAGCCGGCGCGCTGCATTCCGAGCTCGACCCCGCCGAAGCCCGCGCCACCTCCCGCGCGCTCGATGAGGGCAGCCTCGACCTGCTCTATGTCTCCCCCGAGCGCCTGCTCAATTTCGGCCTGCTCGACCGGCTGGAACATCTGCAGATCGCCCTGCTGGCGATCGACGAGGCGCATTGCGTCAGCCAATGGGGCCATGAATTCCGCCCGGAATACCGCCTGCTCGCCACGTTGGGCGACCGCTTCCCCGGCGTGCCACGCCTCGCACTGACCGCCACCGCCGACCCGCGCACCCGCACCGACATCCTGGCCTCGCTCGGGCTCGACCATGCCCGCGTCTTCACCGCCAGCTTCCACCGGCCGAACCTGAACATCTCGGCCGAACCCAAAACCACCGAAACCGGCCAGATCGCCGACCTCCTCGCCCGCCATCCCGGCGAGGCCGGCATCATCTATTGCGGCAGCCGCGCCCGCACTGAGCGCATTGCCACCTGGCTCAACGCCCACGGCCACCTGGCTCTGCCCTTCCATGCCGGTCTGCCCAGCGAGCAAAAGCGCGAGTCGCTCACCCGCTTCCGCGCCGGTGAACCCCTCGTGGTCGTCGCCACCATCGCGTTTGGGATGGGCATCGACCGCCCCGATGTCCGCTTCGTCGCCCATCTCGACATGCCCGACAGCCCCGAGGCCTTCTACCAGCAGATCGGCCGTGCGGGGCGCGACGGCCTGCCCGCCGAAACCCGCCTGCTCTACGCCGCCGAGGATATCGGTCGCGCCCGCCATTTCCTCTCGGTCTCCGCCGCCCCCGAGGCGCAGAAAACCGTCATGCGCGGCCGGCTCGAGGCGATGGTGGCCCTCACCGAAACCCCAAGGTGCCGCACCCGCGCCCTGCTCGCCTGTTTCGGCGAGGAGATGGAGGCCGATTGCGGCCATTGCGACAATTGCCTCACCCCCGCCGAGCTGATCGACGGCACGGTCGAGGCGCAAAAACTCCTCTCCGCCATCTACCGCACCGGCCAGCGCTTCGGCGGCGTGCACGTGATCAACGTCCTGCTCGGCGACCCCACCGAGGCAATCACCCGCTG
>CAIVDX010000667.1 GCA_903904805.1 uncultured Rhodospirillales bacterium | reverse complement strand
GCCGAGCGACTGCGCCATCTGCTGGCCCATCTGCTCGTTGCCTTTCTGCAACGCCGCCGCGGCCCGCCCCGCCGCCACAGCGGCGTCATGATCGCGCCCCGCCGCCAGCGCCTCGTTCGCCTCGCGCATCGCCTGATCCGCCTCGCCGAGGGCCGAGGGCACCTCGCCGGTCAGATCGCCGAAACGTTGCGCCAGCTCACCCAACGCGCGACGCAGCGCATTTTGCACACGCTGGTCGCGCGGACGTGACGGATCGGCCGGGTCGGCCTCGCGCTTGTCCGCCTGGGATTGCAACGCCTTCTCACGCTGCGCCATATCCTGCGCGGCACTCATCTGCTGACGCCCGCGCTGCTTCTGGTTCTGCCGCGCCTGGCGACGCTGCTCCGGCGTGGCGTTCTGCGTGTTCTTCATCTGGTCGAGCATTTTCTCCAGCTCGGCCATTTTCTGCTCGGCATCCTCGCTGCGCCCCTCGCGCGTGGCCTGCTCGATCTCCTTGAGCATCCTGTCGATGTCGCGTGCGGTCATGTGCGCCGCCTCGGGGTCGAAGGGCAGCAGGCTGTGGTCCTTCTTCGCCTGCTCGATGAGCGATTGCAGCTGCTTCTGGATCGCCTGCTTCAGCTGCTCGATCTTTTTGGTCAGCGCGTCGTTTTTCGCGTCCTGCTGTTTTTTCTCCGCATCCGTTTTCGGCTGCGTGCGCTCGGCGCTGTCCGATTTTTCCTGCTGCTCGCGCTGCTCGGCGAGCGCATCGCGCAGCTCCTGCCGGGCCGCCTCCAGCGCGCGGGTGGTGCGATCGAGCGCGCCCTCCTCGAGCGCCAGCGCCATCGTCCACATGCGCTCCTGCGCCTGCGCGATCGCGTCCGGCGCGCGGCCAAAGCGCAGAATGCCGGCGATCGCACCAAGATTCACCATCGCGGCCGGCGGCGTCTCCACCGTGTCGCCATTGGCGGCGAGCATGCGCACCGCGGTGGCGGCGTCCGCCCGCGCCTCCGGATGCAGGCTCAGCTGCTTGCGCAGCGCGATCAGCGCGCGCGCCAGTGGGTTGGTGAAGCTGCGTTCCGGCAGCGTGATGATCGCGGTCGGGCTCAGCCCCTCCTGCCCGGCGGCATCGCGCGCCATCAGCTGCACATCCACCTCGAGCCCCGCCCAGGGATGCGCGGTGAGGTCGCGCTGCAGCATGCCATGCGCGGTCTTCGGCGTTCCCACCAGCGGAATGTCGAGCGCGGACGACGGCGTGTTCGGCCGCGCGCGCAGCCGCAGCAGCGCATGCATGCTCGCCAGGCCATAATCATCGGCGGCCCGCCAGGGGATGCGGATCTCGCGTGAGCGCGCGATCGCCCCGGGCGGTGCGCTGAAGCTGGCGCTCGGGGGCTGGTCGGCGATGGTGGCGATCGTCCAGGCGCCGAGCCCCACCCCATGCCGACGCACGCTCAGCTGCCCGCCCTGGGTCAGCTCCAGCTCCGCCTGCCAGGACTCCGGCCCGATCGCGCCAGCCGTGAGGCTCTGCCCGGCATAGGCGATGGACGGCTCCGCCGCGCTGCCGGTGAGATCAACCAGCAATCGGGCATGCGCCGGCACGGAAACGGCGGGGATGTCCGCCCGCAGAAACACCGGCGGCAGACCCGTGTAGGAGGGCGGCGTGATCCAGGCCGCGAGCTTCGGCGCGGTGGCGGCACCCGGCGCGGCGAAAGTCGGGCTGAGGGCGGCGGCCAGCCGGGCAGGGGCGGACCGCCCGGCCACCGCCAGCGCGGCGACCAGCAGCACGGCCATGAGCGTCCGCACCGCCCAGCGATCCAGCACCGCCAGCCCCGGCCGCGGTCCGCGCAGCTTCAGTGTGGAGATCGCCGCCTGGGTGCGCAGGCTGTGCGCCTGCCACATCGCCAGCGCCACCGGGTCCTGCGTCGCCGGCCGGTCGGCCAGCGTGCTCAGCGGTCGATGCGGCAGACCGCTGCTGGCCTCCAGAAAGCGGTCGGCGGCATCGGCGGCGGGCCGGCGCATGCGCAGCGCCCCGCGCCCCACCAGCAGCGCCAGCGCGACCGACAGCACAGCCAGCACCCCCGCATGTGCCCGCGGTCCCAGCAGCGCGAACAGCCCGAACCAGGCCGCCGCCACGAACAGCCCCACCAGGCACGCCGCCGGCCACAGCCCGACCAGCAGCTGCTCGGTCCACAGCACCATGCGTGCGACGGCGCGACCGCGATGCAGACGGGATTGGAGTGTCTCGGGGTCCTGCTCGCTCAGAGCCATGCTGGACAGATGTCCTGTTCCCAGAGGGTGTCAACCGGAGGCCGCGCGCGGATGATGGCCCATTTCGCGCCATCCACAAGCACCTGCGCGGCGAACGCGCGCGCATTGTAGCTGGAACTCATCACCGACCCGTAGGCGCCGGCATCCAGCAGCGCCACCAGCGCCCCCTCGCCGAGCCTCGGCAGCAGCCGCCCCAGCGCGAAGCTGTCGCCGGACTCGCACACCGGCCCCACCACATCCGCCGGACTGCTCGGCGCCAGCGCGTCGATCGGCGAGACCGGCACGATGCCGTGCCAGGCCTCATACAAGGCCGGCCGCAGCAGATCGTTCATCGCCGCATCGAGGATCACGAAGCGCCGATGTGCGGTCTGCTTCTCCTGGATCACGCTGGCCAGCAGCAGCCCCGCCGGCCCGGCGAGCCAGCGGCCCGGCTCGATGGACAGCGCGAGGTCGAGCCCGCCCAGCGTGCTCCGCAGCGCGCCGGCAAAGGCGGCCGGCGATGCCTCGGTCTCGCCGCGATAAGAGATGCCCAGGCCACCGCCGCAATCCAGATGCGTCACCGCATGCCCGCCGGCGCGCAGCTCCCGCACCAGGCCGGCCACCCGCGCATAGGCCGCCCGATACGGCGCCATCGACAGGATCTGGCTGCCGATATGCACCGCCAGCCCCACCGGCGCGAGGCCGGGCAGGGTGGCGGCATGGGCGTAGAGGCGCGCGGCATCCTCCCAGGCGATGCCGAACTTGTTCTCGGCCTTGCCGGTGGTGATCTTGGCATGGGTGTCGGCATCCACATCCGGATTGACGCGCAGCGCCACCGTCGCGGTCCGCCCCATCGCCGAGGCGACCGCCGACAGCCGCCCCAGCTCCTCGGCCGATTCCACATTGATCTGGCCAATCCCCTCGGCCAGCGCCAGCGCCATCTCCGCGCGGCTCTTGCCCACACCGGAGAACACGATGTTTCCCGGCGCGATCCCCGCCGCCCGCGCCCGCGCCAGCTCGCCCCCGCTCACCACATCCGCCCCGGCCCCGCCGGCGGCGAGGATGCGCAGCACGGCCAGATGGTCGTTCGCCTTCATCGCATAATGGATCGCCACATCCGGCCCCAACGCGGCCCGCAACGACGCGAGCCGGTCGCGCAGGGTCGCGGCCGAGATCACCCAGGTCGGCGTGCCCACCGCCCGCGCGATCGCGGCGAGCGGCACCTCGTCGAGCATCAGCCCGTCCATCGCATGCATGGACAGTGCAGGGTGGGCGGCGATCAACGCGGCGGTCGTCGGGTCGCCGGCGGGATCGGTGGGGGCAGGGTGGGGATGAGCGGCCATCCGCGCAGAATACACCGCCCGGCGCGGAAATCGACTGCTCTCGCCCGCCCCGCTCACGCCCCCGGATACAGCCGCTTCACCAACGACTTCGACAACGTCGTCCCCTCCGGTGAGAGGCCCGCGGCGAGCAGGCTTTGGGTGACCTCGCTGCGCTCCCGGTGCAGCACCGAGCGCACCGCCCCGCAGCCCAGCAGCTCGCCGATTCGCTCCAGATGCTCCACCAACGCGCGGATCACCGGGTCCGTGTCGACCAGATCCAGCGCGATCAGATGCTCGGCCGTCATCACATTTCCGTAGGTCAAATCCGACTTCGTCTGGAAGCACACCAGCCCGCACGGGAAGCGCTGGGCGCGGCGGCGGGCCAGCAGAATGCCGCGCGGGCGCCGGGCAAGGTCTTCAGCCGGAACATCCCGAGCCGCCAAGGTTCGAGCATATTTCTGCCACGCCGCGATCGGCAGGTGCGGTGCGGCCACCCGCACCAGCGGCCAGACCAGCCCGATATGCACCGCGCGCATCGGCTCGATCAGAATCTCGGTGCTGTCGTCGGGCGGCGGGCTCATGCCCATATCTCGGTCCGGTCGCGCCCGGATGGCCTTGATCCACGTCAAGCCGGCCACGCAGGGCAGGGAGAAGTTTCCTTTGCAAGCCCAATTCGCTAGGCTCGTCGAACAAACGGCCAACCAGGCCCCAGTCCCGAGGGGGATCGCCATGACCGCAGCCAGCGCGCCGCACCTGCATGAGCCCCGCGCGGCCACGCACCGGCCCATCGTTCTGGAGCTGGGCGGTGCCGTGATCGACCCCTGCTCCAACTGCGATGCCCGCTCGGTCAGCGTCTGCAGCGCCATCGACGATGACGGCCTCGCCCGCCTCGCCGCCGCCGCGGTGCGCACCACCCTCGAACCGGGCCAGGAATTCATCGCCGAGGGCGAGCCGGCCACCCATTTCTTCAACATCACCGCCGGCACCGCCCGCCTGTTCAAGCTGCTGCCCGACGGCCGCCGCCAGATCACCGGCTTTGCCGGCCGCGGCCATTTCCTCGGCCTCGCCGTCTCCGACACCTACGCCTTCGGCGCCGAGGCGATCGGCCCGATGAGCATCTGCCGCTTCACCCGCAGCAAGATGCTCGGCCTGCTCGACGAGTTCCGCACCTTGGAGCAGAAGCTGCTGCAGACCGCCCGCAGCGAACTGGTCACCGCGCAGGAGCAGATGCTGCTGCTCGGCCGCAAGACCGCCCGCGAGCGCCTCGCCTCCTTCCTGCTCGCCCACGCGAAAGCCGGCTCGGCCTGCGGCATCGCCGCCCGCACCCTCGAACTGCCGATGACCCGCGCCGACATCGCCGACTATCTCGGCCTCACCATCGAGACCGTCAGCCGCAGCTTCACCAAGCTGCGCGGCGACGGGCTGATCGCGCTCGAGGGAGCCAACAGCGTCGTCATCCGCAATCTCGCCGCGCTGGAAGACGCCGCCGGTGGCGCCTGATCCGCCCGTGACCTCTGCAATGCCCATGACCTCTGCAATGCCCGCGACCTCCGCAATGACCGACGCCGACATCATCGCCCAGCTTGCCGCCCGGCTCCCACACTGGCGCCTTGAGGCTGGCTGCATCCGCCGCGATTTCGGCACGCCGGACTGGCGCAGCGCGATGCTCGCCGCCGGTGCCATCGGCCATCTCGCCGAGGCCGCCTGGCACCATCCCGACCTGCAGATCAGCTGGGGCCGCCTCAGCGTGGCGCTGCACACGCATGATGCCGGCGGGGTCACCGACAAGGATCTCGCGCTGGCCGCCAAAATCGAGGCGGTGCTCGCCTGGAACCCCGCCGCCGAACCCGGCCCGCTCGAGGGCGTGCCACCCTCCGCCCCCTACATCACGCCCTGACCGGCTCGCCCTGATCTGCTTGCGCTGAAT
>CAIVDX010000666.1 GCA_903904805.1 uncultured Rhodospirillales bacterium | reverse complement strand
CAACTGGCCCGGAACCGGCTTCCTGCTCAACAGCGCGATATTTCAACGAGACATTCCGATGCTGCAAGCCACGGTTCTGGTGCTGGCAATGTTCTTCGTGATGCTCAACCTCTTGGTAGACCTGTTGCAGACGGCACTCGATCCCAGGATCAGACGGACATGACCGCCGCCGCGAGACCGGCGAACCTGGCCCTGCGATACCGTGAAGGCAGCGTGCGCCATATCGGCTATTGGGGTGGGGTCATACGCCGGCTGCGGCACGACAAGGTCACGCTGGTATGTGGCGCGGTGTTGTTGCTGATGCTGTTGGCCATCGTGTTCGCGCCTTTAGTGGCGCCGCATGGCCCATACCAGGCCAGCATGCTGCGCCGGCTGAAGCCTCCCGGTTTCCCAGGCTATCCCCTCGGTACCGACGAGCTCGGGCGCGATATGCTCAGCCGGCTGATCTATGGCGGCCGCCTGTCCTGGTTCCTCGGAATCACCCCGGTGGTGCTGGCGTTTTGCATTGGCGGCACGCTGGGCGTCGTGGCGGGTTTTGCCGGCGGCTGGGTCAATATGCTGATCATGCGCGTTACCGACGTGTTCTATGCGTTTCCGTCGGTTCTACTGGCGGTGGCGATCAGCGGAACCCTGGGAGCCGGCGTCTTCAACGCGCTGTTGTCAATGACCCTGGTGTTCACGCCGCAGCTTATCCGCGTGGCCGAAACCGTGACCGCCGGCGTGCGCAACCTGGACTACATCGAGGCGGCGCGCGCCAGCGGCGCCGGAGCCTGGACCATCATCCGTGTGCAGCTTTTGCCCAACGTCCTTGGACCCATCTTCGTGTATGCCACGAGCCTGATCAGCGTCGCCATGATTCTGGCGTCCGGCCTGTCGTTTCTGGGTTTGGGCACCAGCCCGCCGCAGGCGGAGTGGGGCTTGATGCTGAACACCCTGCGTTCGGCGATCTACTCCCAGCCGATCGTCGCCATGCTCCCCGGCGTGTGCATCTGCGTGACCAGCGTCTGCTTCAACCTGCTCAGTGACGGATTACGCAGCGCCATGGACGTACGCAATGGGTGAAGGCTCCGATGGCGCCGGCGCCACGGTTCGCGCCGGGTAATTTCAACCGAGATCAATACGGGCGAGATCAATACGGGCGCTGCCCCACGACATTTCCGGGCGGTGAGTAGTTGCATACCCACACCTCCGAATTCGCGCAAAGCGCCACGGCACAACCCACAAAACGCGTGTTGCGCCACACCACCTGCGTGTAGTGGCCGCAAACCGGGCCCGGTGCACAAATGCCGGTGGTCGGATTGAAGCTACGTGCTTCCTTCACCCACAGTGCCACCACCTCTGCCGGACTAAGGTGCTGGCCGGCGGCCCAGGCAAGATTCTCGCCCACGCCCGGTGTGCCGCTGTGACGCATCGCGCAGTCTTCTCCACGCAGCCGCCCGGCCCATACCCGGGCAGTGTCGGCAAGCTCCTTGGACCACTGCAAATCCGCGACTCCGACCGCTCGGCGGGCCCGATTGTGAAGGGCGAGCAAGCTGGTGACTTGCTCCGGCGCCAATTCCGCTGTCGGCGGTAGAGGTGCGGACCATGCGCGCACTGGAATTGCCAGGCTGGCGAACCCGGCGACGATAAAGCTGGCGAGAAGGCGGATCATTATCGCGGGTGTGGTCATGGCGAGAGCAACGTCGCCGTTTCCCAAAGAGTTCCCTGTGCCGCGCTACAACGCGCGAGCCTGCGCCGCATTGCGCCCGGCGATGCGCCCGGAGGTAAACGCCCAGCCGATATGGTGCCCGTGTCCCTCCAGCAGAAGCCCGCCCTGGCCCGCGGAACCAGCGGCGAACAAGCCTTCGACGGGAGTACCATCGCCCCTGAGAACCTGCAATTCCTCGGAGACGCGGACACCGCCTTCTGTCATCGTGACAAACGCGTGCAGTGGACCGAGCGCGTGATAGGGCGGTGTCGTTAATTTCGAGGGAGCAATCGAATTATGCGATGCCAGGGACCCGGCCAGAGTGTCTGGGTCGACGCCGAGGGATGCTGCGAGGAGTGGGATCGTCGCGGCGCGGTGATACAGATCGGGACGTGTTCGACGGTAATCCTCGATATAGGCATAGGCGATTCCGGGGGCAGTAGAAACGAAATGCGGCCACGCCGAATATTTGTCGGCAATGCGCTGATCGAACACGATCGTGGCGGTCTGATCGGGCTGGCTGCCGACCGCCTCGCCGGGACTCGACTCCTCAACCGCACAGCGTTGGCCGAAGCGGTTCACCAGCATCGCGCCGTCGCGGTACAAGGCCGGCTCCGGCCCCAGAACCGTCGTCATGAAACGCAGGATGAACGGACGGATCAGCCGCGATGGCAAATGCGTCAGGGCCAGCTTGAGCGTACGTACCAGCGGCGGCCAGGGCGGCAAGAAATCCTGCAGCCCGCGACGAGCCGGCGGGGCGAAACGCAGGCGCGGGCCGCATAT
>CAIVDX010000665.1 GCA_903904805.1 uncultured Rhodospirillales bacterium | reverse complement strand
GTCCGTCCGCTGCGCCAGCACCGGATTGCCCAGATTGATCGCCGCCCGCAGCCGCCCGCCCGGCGCCAGATCCGCCCGCGCCGCCGCCAGATCGTCCGCCCGCGCGACCGACGAACCGCCCGCGAGCCCCAGCATCAGACCAAGCACCAGACCCAGCACCATCCACCGCGCGCCGCTCACGCGATCACCGCCACGGCATTGATCTCCACCATGCAGCGCGGATCGGTCGCCAGCGCCACCACCTGCACCGTCGTCGTCGCCGGCTTGGCGTCGCCGAAATACTCCGCCCACACCCGGTTCAGCGCATCCTGGTCGGACAGATCCGTCACGTACCGACTGGCGGTGACGATGTCGCCAAAGCCCGCCCCCACCGCCTCAAGCCCGCGCTTGAGATTCTCCAGCGCGGCGCGCGCCTGGCCCTCCATCGATGCGGGCATCGCGTCGAACTCCTCCGGGCGGTGCGGATGATGGTGATAGACAGGTGCCGCCGTCACCCCGGCGAGATAGACCGTCCGCCCGCCGCTCACCACGATCGCCGGCGCGTAGGGCATCCACATGTCCGGTGCATCCGGCCAATGAATATGGCTGATCTGTTTGCTCACCCGCGGCTCCCCGGTCATTGCCGGTGCGAGCTTAGCGGCATTCGCCCCCGTCCCAACGATTTTTTGCCCCGCGCAGCGCGCGCACCACCGCAACGCGAGGCCGGAACATCTGAAGTAGCAAATTACATCTTTACGGTTGCATTCATGCAATTTTGCAGATATTCCTCGGCCATCGGCGCAAATGCAGCGATCCGACAGTATTTTTGAGACGCTCCGCACGGGCGTCACGCACCAGGAAGGTGAGGGATGCCAACGCATCTGCGCGCATGGGCCGGCCTGATCGCCCTGCTTGGTCTGTCCCTCGCCGCGCAAGCGGCCTCCGCCGCCGCGATCAACTGGTCGGTCCCGCAATATGAGACTGGCACCAATGCCGACCTCTACGCCAAGGGCACCCTGTTCGCCGCCGTCACGCTCGGGCCGCTCACCATCGTCAACACTGTCGACTTCGGAGGCCGCTCCACCGCCGCCAACAACCCCGACGTGCTGTTCGGCAGCGAGCCGATCTCCATCACCGGCCTGCAGACCGCCTACACCACCAGCTACAGCACCGCCCCGCCGGGCTTCTCCGGGCAATATCTCTCCCTCGTCGGCGGCGGCGGCTATGCCGCCACAACGGCCCCCGCCCCGGTGATCACCATCTCCGACCTGAGGATCGGCACCAACTACACGATCGAGATTTTCGAGGCCGCCTGGGAGGTCAACTACAACACCATCTTCACCGCCGGCGGCCGCAGCTCCACCCCGGTCGCCAACAGCGGCTATCTGCTGACACCGCTGGCCACGCCGCAATTCATCCTCGGCAGCTTCACCGCCTCAGCCACCACCCAGACCATCACCATGAGCAGCAGCACCGGCTACGTGATCTTCGACGCCATGCAGGTCCGCACCGAACTGCCCGAACCCGCCTCCACCACCCTGGTCGCGGCCGCCCTGCTCGGCGGCGCGCTGCTCCGCCGCGGCGGCTACAGGGCGAGAACGCTCACCCCGATCAGATAGGGGTGCAGCGCGATCATCGCCGCCCAGGCGATGGTGCCGCTCACCAGCACGATCGCATCCGACCGGGTGAAGCCGCGCACCCGCTCCGCGCCCAGAACGCCGCGCGCCTTCACCGCGATCCGATCCGCCACCGCCCAGGCCAGGAAGGAGCCGAACAGCACCATCCCGCCCAGATCGCCATTGGCCAGCAGATGCGCCAGCGCCCAGTCCTTGATCGCCACCAGCATCGGATGCCGCAGCCAGCCGCGGATGCGACCGGGGCGCTTGCCCATCGCCGCCAGGCACACGAAGGCCACCCACATCAGCGTGATGGTCAGATGCCGCAGCCCCGCCGGCGGGATCCACAGCTGCACCCAGCCCTCGACCCGATATGCCGCGAAGCCCCGCACGATCAGCACGAAGCCCACCAGCGAGACCAGCGAATACAGCCCCTTATAGCCACCCTCGCCCACGCGCCCGACGATGCCGGCGCGCAGCCCCCGTGCCATCGACACGCTGTGCGCGCCCAGGAACAGCACGATGCCCAGGATCAGTTCACCCATCTCATCCTCCGAACCAGCCGCTCACGGCATTGGCTGCCAGCGATACCAGTCGCTGTCCGACCGCGCGACCGGCGCCACCAGAAGCACCGCCCCCACCTGCTTCTCGCGCACCCAGGCCATCAGCGTGCCGTCGGTGCCGCGCACCAGCGAGAGATCCACATTGGTCAGCACCAGCCCACCCTTGTTCGCCTCCGCCTGCTCACCGGGCGTGATCTGCACCGCGCAGGGCAGCGTCGGGTCCGGTGTCGCGGCGAAGCTCAGCGTCTCGGTGACCAGTTGGCCGGCCGCGAACCGCACGCTCAGCCGACCGCCCGGCAACGTCTGCAGGGTGAACCGGTCAGCCGGGATAATGCCGAGCTGGCCATCCTCCAGCAGCCCGTGGAAGCTGCCCGCCATATCCCGGCCATCGCCATAGCCACGCTCGCCCATGTCGCCATAGCCGCCGTCGATCGCGCGGCAGACGCTGTCCGGCCGCGCCCAGTCCGCCGGCAGCCCGCCCTTGTGGGCACAGCCCCCCAACGTCACCGCCACTGCCAGAACCACAAGGCCCGCTCGCATCATGCTCAATATCCGTGTTGCAGGTTGAACTCGGTGTTGAAGCAGGTCGGCTCGCGATACTCCTTCGAGACCGTCACCAGCTCCGGCGCCTCCGCCTTCATCGCCTCGAACAAAGGCTCGGTGGCGCGCCATTGCGGCACATGCCCCATGGTGCGCGGCGCGTCGTGATGATCGGGCATCACCACCGCCGGCTGGTAGGCATGCAGATACTCCAGCGCCTGGCTGATCATCATCGGATTGATGTAGTCCGCCGAGATCGGGGTGAACGCCAGATCAACCCGACCGATGCGCGCCATCGCCGCCTTTTCCTCCGCCGTCACCACCCCGCCGCTGTCGCGATACAGGATGCGAAAGCCGGTATCCAATGTGATGACATACGCGATGGTGCCCTCGTCGATCACCCGCGGACTGAAGGTGCCGCGCGCGGCGATCGGCTTCGCCTCCGCCTCCTGCGCCGCCGTTGGCGCGGGCATCAATTGGGCGAGCGCTGTCTCCATCACCTCGGTGAGATGCTTCCCCGGCTCGCCGTGCCGCCCGAGGATCGGCTCGACGGTGAAACCGTTGAACGTCAGCAGCTCACCGCCCCGCCCGCTGACCGTGCGCACCTGCTGGGCGGGGATCGACTGTTTGGCCAGCGTCTCGGTGGTGATCGGCGCGCCCACCACCGTGGCACCCGTGCGCGACCCAATGCTGGCGGCATCCGACATATGATCGAAATGCCCATGCCCCAGCAGGATCAGGTTCGCCCGCGTGATATCGCCCGCCGCCATGCCGAGCGGCATGAACTCGGAGCCGCGGTCATAATAGGCGTCCAGCAGGATCACCTGGCCACCATAGGCGAGTTCGAAATTGCCGTAGCCGATCCAGCGCACCGCCAACGTGTGCCGCCCCCGCGGCGCCGCCCCGCCGGCCGCGACAAGCTTGCGCGCATGGCAGGCAGGATCGCGCGGCTCGTTGGCACCGGCTTGATCGATCCGCTCGCTCACCTCGCCACGCGGATCGCTGAACGGCCGCGCCAGCGCGGCAGCCGACACCAGCACGCACGCGGTCACCAGTGCCGCCGACAATCCAGCCCGTGCCATCCCATCCCCCGGCCTTATCCGCTCCGCCGCCCACTCTGGCAGCCGCCCCCTCCACGCGCTAGCCTGCGGCCAATCACGGAGGAAACCATGGAATTCGCCCTCAGCGAGGAACAGACCCTGCTGGTCGACAGCGTGCGCAAGCTGATGGCGCGCCACGCGAGTACCGAGATCGTCCGTCAACACGACCGTGAGAAATCCTACCCCTACGCGCTCTACCAGGCCTGGATCGATGCCGGCCTGCTCGCGCTGCCCTTCCCCGAGGAGCTCGGCGGCGCCGGCGGCTCGATGCTCGACATGGCGCTGATGCTGGAGGAGGTCGGCAAGACCAGCGCTGACTTCGTGATGACGCTCGGCGCCAGCCTGTTCTGCGGCCTCAACCTC
>CAIVDX010000664.1 GCA_903904805.1 uncultured Rhodospirillales bacterium | reverse complement strand
CGGCACCGCCACGCCCGCCGAATATGAGGTCCGCGCCGGGCGGATGGGGCTGCACGCGGTGGCGAATTCCGAGGAAGTCACGCCGCTTTCGCCCAATCGGTGCTATTTTGTGCCGGGAGCCACCGTCAGCGCTCACCCCGACCGTGTTGCCCGCTTCCTGGCGGCAGAAATGGCGGCGTATGAATGGTCGATCGCCCATCGCGAGCCCACCATCGCGCTGACCCGGCTGATCATCCATGCGCCGGCCGACGCGCCCGAGCCCATCGCGGGCTATGACAACCCGATCCGGCTGGACGTGCTCGACCTCACCTTCGAACCGCCAATGGAGAAGTTGCGCTGGCTCGCTGGCGCGTTGGGTGCCGGCGGCCAGATGAAGCCTGGTTTCGACCCTGCCGGCATGGTCAATCTCGGCCCGTTGAAAATGGCGCGCCAGATGAAGGCGGAGATGGGTGCCAAGGCCTCCGCCGGCACCGCCGCCGCGCTGGCCAAGGACGGCATCAAGATCGAGTAGGCGCGGGCCGCCAGGCCCGCTCCGCGCGGGGTGAATGGCCGGTCCGATTTTACCACCCGGCCGTTCGCTCCTATGGTTCGGCGCGCCACAAGGACCGAGCCGATGCCCAACAGCGAACATTTCATCCTCACCCTCTCCTGCCCCAACCGCCCGGGTATCGTTGCCGCGGTGTCGAACTATCTGTTCCGCCAGGGCGGCAACATCTCCGATGCGCAGCAATATGACGCCGCCGAGACCGGAAAATTCTTTATGCGCGTGGTGTTCAACCGCACCGATGGCGGCACCGATCTCGGCTCGATCGGCGAGGAGTTCGGCGCCATCGCGCGCGCGTTCGACATGAGCTGGACAATGCGTCGCCGCAGCGCGCGTCGCCGCGTGCTGCTGATGGTCTCGGCCTTCCATCATTGCCTGGAAGACCTGCTCTATCGCTGGAAAATCGATGAGCTGCCGATGGATCCAGTGGCCATCGTGTCGAACCATCCGCGCGAAAGCCTCGACAGCATCAATCTCGGCAGCATCCCGTTCCACCATATTCCGGTGATCAAGGGGGACAAGCCCGCCGCCGAGGCGAAGCTGCTCGACCTGATCGAGGCGACCCAGGCCGATCTGGTGGTGCTCGCGCGCTATATGCAGATCCTGTCGGACGATCTCTCCTCGCGCCTCGCCGGTCGATGCATCAACATCCACCATTCCTTCCTGCCTGGCTTCAAGGGCGCGCGCCCGTATCATCAGGCGCATGCCCGCGGCGTGAAGCTGATCGGGGCCACGGCGCATTATGTCACGCCAGATCTCGATGAGGGGCCGATCATCGAGCAGGATGTCGAGCGCATCACCCATCGTGACACACCGGAAGATCTGGTGCGCAAAGGCCGCGACATCGAGCGGCGCGTGCTGGCGCGCGGCGTGCGCTATCATCTGGAGGACCGGGTGATCATCAACGGCCACAAGACCGTGGTGTTCGGCGACTGAGCAGATCGGCCGGTCGGGCTGGTGCGCCGTGCAATGATGCGGCAAACAGCCCGGCATGATCCTGGTTTTCGAGACCACCTGGGACGGCGGCACGCACGCGCCGGGCAACAGCGCCACGCTGCAGGCGCTGGCGTCGGCGTTTCCCGAGCAGCGCGTGGTCATGCTGGCATCGGCCGCCCATCTGGCCGAGGTGAACCGCGACCCGGCGGTGGCAGCCCTCGGCAATATCACGCTGGAGCCGATCACACTCTGGCGGGGCGACCGCGACCATCCCCAGCATGTCATCGCCGCGCGCGCCCGGCATGAATTCACGACCTTCCGTGTCGGGCTCAGACGCGTGCCCGCGGGTGAGGGCTGCCTGATCTTCCTGATCTCCACCACCTCCACAGCGAGCTTCACCGCGTCCGCCGCTGCCCGCCTGTCCGGACGGCGTTGCGGCGTGCTGGTCGGCTGGCATGGCAATCTCGGCGAAGCCACCGGCGCCCGCTCGCGCAACCCACTCGCGCGCGCCGTCGACACACGCGCCAGCCTCGACCGCGCACCGGTGCGCTTCCTGGTGCTGGAACACGCCATCAAGCAGGCGCTCGCCGAAGTCTCTCCCCGCGGGGCCGCCCGCACCGACGTTTTGCCGCTGCCGATCCTCACCAGCGAGGCTCGCGCCGCCGCGCCGGCCATATTCGGCACCCCCCTGCGCTTCGGCTTCGTCGGCTGGGGCAGCCCCGCCAAAGGATTTGACCGCTTCCTCGACGCCGCCCGCACGGTGAAAGCGGCCTGGGGCGATCGCGTCGAATTCGTCCATATCGGCCGTGCCAAACCACCGCACGATCCGGCCGACACTGCCCTGCTGGCCTACCCGCTCAGCGAGGCCCCGCTCAGCCGCCCCGAATTCGCCCGCCGGGTGGCCGAGACCCATTTCGTCACCCTGCCCTTCCGCCGCGGCTACTACGATTTCTCCGCCTCGGGCGCACTGATCGACGCGGTGGCCTGGACCCGTCCGGTGGTGACCAACGCGGTGCCGCTCACCAGGCAATATTTCTCCGAGTACGGCGATATCGGCACACTCTGCGACACCGAGGATGGGTTCGCGCGGGCGATCGAGGACATCCTCACGGCGCAGGATGGGCAGCGCTATGCGTCGCAGGTCCGAAATCTCGCCTCAGCGCGCGAGGCACGACTGCCAAGTGCGCTCGCGGCGACATTCCGACGCATCGTCGCGGAGGGGTTTCCAGGACTTATCACCTGAGAAACAACACGCGCTTCTTTTGGACGAAAGGACGCAAAGAACTCTCATTTCTTCAGACCGAGCAGACGGTCACGCACAGTCCAAAGGCCGCCTTGGTCAATGAGCGCGGTTCCCGACGGCGCGGCCTCTGCTTCGGCCTCATCGGCGGGAAGCAGAAACAGGCGCCCGACACCCGCGGCGCGACCGGCCTGCATGTCGCTGGCGCGGTCGCCGACCAGCGCCGACGCGGGCAGGTCGATCCCGTGCGCCGCGGCTGCGTCCAGGATCATGCCTGGGCCAGGCTTACGACGCACCGAGTCCTGTCGATATCGGCCAAGCCCGTGGGTGGGATGATCGGGGCAGAACTCCACGCCGGTGAGCTGCACACCTCGCTCAGCGAACTGGCTCAGCATCCATTCAGTGAGAATATGGAAATCGGCCTCGGTGTAGTAGCCGCGCCCAATGCCGGCCTGGTTGGTGACGATCACCACCGCCATGCCCAGCCCCTGCGCTGCGGCGCATAACTCGAAAATGCCGTCGCGGAACACGAAATCGGCGATGCGATGCACATAGCCGAAATCCAAATTGACGATTCCGTCGCGGTCCAGAAACAACGCCGGCTGGTTCATTCCTTGCCCGCCGCCCAGCTGGGGATCAGGCGCTGCGCGGCCACGAAATCCTCCGGCGTGCCGATATCGATGAATGCGGCATCGGTCGGCCACACGCGCATGTCGAGATCGCCCGGCTGAGCCAGCAATTCGGTCTCCAGGCTGAACGACCCCGGCATCGGCCGGCGCACCAGCAGATCGCGCCGCATCAGATACAGCCCGGCATTCACCAGTCCCGGCCCGGTGAGCCCCTTCTCATCCAGCCCCAGAACAGCGTCGCCCTCCACGCGCACGCTGCCATAGCGAGCGCGGTCAGGCACCCGGCGGACGGCCATCACCAGATCGGCAGCGGGCGCGCAGGCGGCAAGGGCGGCGACGTCGGCACCCAGCCAGGTGTCGCCATTGGCGACCAGAACGCGCTCGCTCACACAGGCCGCCAGCGACGCCCAGACCGCACCCCCGGTGCCCAGCGGGCTCTCCTCGACAAGATAGGCGATGTCCATGCCGGCGAAACGCGGACCGACGGCAGCCTCGATGGTTGCGCTCATATAGCAGGTGGCGAGCACCACACGGCGCAGCCCCTGTCGGGCGAAGCCGTCAAGCAGCCAGAACAGGAATGGTCGGCCGGCGATCGGCGCCAGCGGCTTGGGCACGTCGCTGACCACGGCGCGCAGCCGCGTGCCAAGCCCGCCGGCCAGCACGATCGCTTCCGTGGGCACCGGCATTTCAGGCCTGACGCGGGAACATCACGGCCTCGATCATGCCGCAGATGGTATGCCCAAGCACCTCATGCCCTTCCTGGATGCGCGGGGTCGAGGAACTCGGCACGCAGATCATCACATCGCACAAAGCCGGCATGTCGCCGCCGCCCGCACCCGCGAAGCCGACTGTTGCGATGCCCCGCTCACGCGCGGCGGTGAGGGCTGCGATGATGTTACGCGAGCGCCCGGATGTGGACAGTGCGAACAGCACATCGCCCGGCTGGCCCAACGCCTCGACCTGGCGCGAGAAGCTGCGCTCATAGCCATAATCATTGCCGATCGCCGTCAGGATCGAGCTGTCGGTGGTCAGCGCGATGGCGGCCAGGCCCGGACGATCGTAATTAAAGCGGCTGACCAGTTCGCCGGCCCAATGCTGCGCGTCCGCCGCACTGCCGCCATTGCCGCAGATCAGCAGCTTGTTGCCCGCCCGCAGGCGCTCACAGACCAGCGCGACCGCGCGGGCGGTGGCCGCGCAAACCGCATCGTCCTCCGCGAGGCGGCTGAGAAGTTCGGCCGAGACGCGGATCGCGGCGGCGACCTCGTTCGGAGAAATGTCGGTCAGATCCGCCATGCGGTGGCTCCTTCGGCGGTGAAACGGCAGCCCTCGGCGCGGAAACCCGCCTGCCCCAATGCGGTGATCACGGCCGGGCGCCGCTCAAGAGGGGTGAGCAGCATGATGAAGCCACCACCGCCTGCGCCGGAGACCTTGCCAGCATGGGCGCCGGCCTCCATGGCGATACGCATGGCATTTTCGATATGGTCATTGCTGATGCCCGACGCCATGTCGCGCTTGGAATTCCAGCCTACCCGCAGACTGTCGGCGAGGGCGACGAGATTGCCCTTCAGCAGCGCCTCCTTCATCGCCACGGCCGACGCCTTCAGCGCATGCATCGCCTCAATCGACTTGGCCGAGCCGGCCTGCACGTTGCGCGACTGCTCGGCAATGATGGTGGCACTCTCGCGGCTGACACCGCTGAAGCACAGCAGCGTCTGTGCCTCCATCTCGTTGATCACCTCGCGCTTGATGCGCAGGGGATTGACGATCACGGCGTCGCCGTCGCGGAACTCCATGAAATTGAAGCCGCCGAAGGTGGCGGCATACTGGTCCTGCCGGCCACCATGCAGGCCGAGATCGACGCGCTCGATCAGATAGGCCAGATGCGCCACGTCATACTCGCCCAGCGGCAGGGACAGCAGCTCAGTGAAGGCCTGCAGCACCGCGACCACCAGCGTGGACGAAGAGCCGAGGCCGGAGCCGGCCGGCGCCTCGGAATAGGTCACCAGCCTGAGCGGCAGGGCGCGGCCGCCGAAATGGTCGCGCATCACGCGGTTATAGACCGCCTTGGGCAGATCGAGCCGGCCATCGATGGGCAGCGGCGCGGTGGCCGGATAGGCATGGCGCTGGCCGAGATCGGAGCTCTCCAGCACCACCTCGTCGCTGTCCAGCCACTCGATCGAGCAATAGACGAAGCGGTCGATGGTGACGTTCATCACCGCGCCGCCATGCAGATCGGCATAGGGCGACACATCGGTGCCGCCTCCGGCCAGACCCAACCGCAACGGCGCGCGTGCCCGCACCCGTGCGCCGCGCAACGCGGCACCGGCGCGCAGGCTGGCGATATCGCGCGTGAGCGCGGCGGTTTCGACTGGCGTGTTCAACGCACCCCCTGAGCTGGACGGCCGTGGCGGCGCAGCGGTAGCAGGGCACAGCCGCCGCGCAAAGGATGATATTGCGGCAAGGTGGCTGCCGGCACCCGTGTTAGATTGACTCGCCGCCACCCGGCATGGCCAATGGCCACGCCTTCACGCCCGATCCATCTCGACGTCCGCGGACACAGCATGACCGAAGACCTGGTGCTCACCAACGCGACGCTGGTGCTGCCCGACCGCCAGCTGCTCGGCACACTCGTCCTGCGCGCCGGGGTGATCGCCGATATTCAGCCTGGCCGCAGCACAATTGCGGGGGCTGTGGATTGCGAGGGCGACCTGATCATGCCTGGGCTGATCGACCTGCATACGGACAATCTCGAACGCCAGGTGCTGCCACGCTCGAACGCGCGCTGGCCCTCGCGCAACGCCTTTCTGGCGCATGACGCGCAATGCGCGGTGGCCGGCGTGACCACCGTGTTCGATGCGCTGTGTTTGGGCGATATCGGCTTCGAAAAGGGCCGCGCCGACACTTGCGCCAACGGCATCGCCGATCTGGACGCGCTGACCGAAGCACCCGATCTGCTGCGCGCGGAGCATCTGCTGCATCTGCGCTGCGAGCTGCCCGCGCCGGGCCTGATCGGCCAGTTGGAGGCGCATGCGGAACATCCGGCGCTGCGCATGGTCAGCCTGATGGACCACACGCCCGGCTTTGGCCAATACGCCGATCTGGAGGTGTTCCGCCGGCTGCGTCGCCCGCAATGCGCCGACGAGGCGGAACTGGAGGCGCAGATCGCCTTTTTGCACGCCAAACGCGATCAGATGCGCGGGCCCAACCGCGCGGCCCTCCTCCAGCGGGTGGCCGGTCGCGCGGTCGCCATCGCCAGTCACGATGATCGCACCGAGGCTGAGGTGGCCGACAATGCCGCGGTGGGCGTGACCATCAGCGAGTTCCCGGTGACGATGGAGGCAGCGGCGGCAGCGACGGCGCGCGGATTGGGCGTGATCGGCGGGGCACCCAATCTGGTCCGCGGCGGCTCGCATTCGGGCAATGTCTCGGTGGAGGCCCTGCTGCAGGCGGGCCTGGTCGATGCGCTGGCCTCGGATTATGTGCCATCCTCGCTGATCGAGGCGGTGTTCGCCGCCCTGAAGCTGGGGGTGGCGGCGCATCAGGCGGTCGCGCTGGTGACCGCCAACCCGGCGGACATGGCAAAGCTGGCCGATCGCGGCCGGCTCGCGCCGGGGCTGCGGGCGGATCTGGCGCGGGTGCATTCGCATCAGGGAATGCCGATCGTGCGCGCGGTCTGGAGGCAGGGGCGGCGCGTGTGCTGAGCGAGCGGTTCGCGCTCTATTACGCACCCGCGCGAGATGATCCGCTCTGGCAGGCCGGCTGCAGCTGGACCGGGCGCGACCCTGAGAACGGGGTACCGCTCGCCCAGCCCGATCTTGCCGACATTGCCGTGCTGACCGCAGAGCCAAGGCGGTACGGCTTTCACGCCACGCTGAAGCCGCCCTTCCGACCGACCGCGCCGCTTGCGGCACTACATGACGCCGTGCGCGCTCTGGCCGCCCGGCTGGCCCCCTTCGCGCTGCCGACGCTGCATGTGGCGCCCCTGGGCGGCGCACTCGCCCTACTCGGCACCACCCCAAGCGCCGCGCTGCGCGCCTGTTGCGACGCCGCCGTCGAGGGTCTGGACCATCTGCGCGCGCCCGCCCCGGCAGAAGAGCTCGCCCGCCGCCGGGCCGCCGGGCTGAGCCCACTGCAGGAAGCGATGCTGGCGCACTGGGGCTACCCCTACGTATTCGACGCCTGGGAATTCCACATGAGCCTCACCGGCCGGCTGAATGAAGCCTCGCGCGCGCGCCTTCTGCCCGCCGCACAGGCGCATTTCGCCGCCGCGCTGGCGCTGCCGCGCACCGTGGATGGGTTGGCGCTGTATCACGAGGCAGCGCCGGGCGCGCCGTTCCGTCTGATCGCGCGCTACCGCTTCGGCGGCTGACTGACGCCCCGCGGCTGGCTGACCACCGGCAGCGATTCGGCCGCGCTGAGCAAGGCGGCGACCACAGCGGCGGCGCCCTGCTCCACGCCGCCCTCGTTCACGATCACCTCGAGCGGCAGCCAGGCCGGCAACGGCAAGGGACGCGCCAGACGCCGGGCGGCCACCACCGCATCCGCCCGGCCGCGCGCCACCAGGCGCAACGCCAGCATATCGGCCGACACGCGCAGTTCGATCAGCCGCACCGGGAATTTCTCCGCCGCGGCCGCCACCACCGCACGGCTGACATTGGCGACCACCACATGGCCAGCGGCGAGGTCGAGCAGGATGTCGTTGCGCACGCCGTAGCGGTGGCCCTCCGCCCGCCAGCTCAGCGCAAAGGCGCCGACGGCCAGTTGCGACGTGAAGCTCGCCTCATCCAGGGGTTCATGCGTGTCCAGCCGCTTCTCGCGCCGATTATCGACCACGCGGCGGGCGAAGCGGATGCGCGTGTCTTCTGCCAGCACGCGGCGGGCGCGTTCCAGCAACGTGTCCTTGCCCGCGCCGGGCGGGCCGACAATCAGCACCAGGCAACCGGGCACGTCGATCATGCGCGGATGCTGCCGGGACGCGCACCGGCGTGCAACTCCGTCCTGCGATGGGCCTTGCCGAGGCCGGCACAACGGGAGACAACTTCGTCCACAGCGGAACGGGAGCGAGCACGATGCGGGCCATCTATGTCCAGATCAAATGCGCGATGGGAACCGCCTATCGCGTGGCACGGCAGGCGGTGGACGAAATCGAGGAGCTGTCGGAGATCTACTCCACCTCCGGCCAATATGATCTGCTGGCGAAGTTCTATCTGGAGCCGAACCGCGATATCGGCCTGTTCGTCACCGACCGGGTGCAGACCCTGCCCGGCGTGGTCGACACCTACACGCTGATCACCTTCAACGCCTTCAGCGCCGAGCGCGGACCCACCCGCCGGTGAGAGGGCGTCATCGTGTCCTCGTCGCACTCTTGCTGGCGGTGCTGCCGGTCGGCGCCGTGCAGGCAGCGGACTGCCTGAACTGGCGGCCGGCGGAGGTGTCGATCCCGGGCAAGATCCGCATCGTGGTCGGCTACGGTCCACCCGGCTATGGCGAAAACCCGGACGAGGACCAGCTGCGACAATTCGTGCTGCTCGATCTCGACGTGCCGATCTGCCTCCCGCGCGGGCTGCGCGGCGATCCGCCGCACGAGAAGGTGAGCAGCATCAACATGATCACCGGCGCCACCCCGGTCGAAGGATTGCACACCGGCGATCATGTCCGCGTGTCCGGCCTGCTGGTGCCTCGCGAGGTGGGTGGCATCACCGATGTGCTGTTCGACTATAGCGGCGTGGATAAGGTGGATTAACGCCGGTCACTCAACATAAAGGCAGCGCAGCGCTCGCCGATCATCATCGCCGGCGCATTGGTGTTGCCGCTGACGATGCTGGGCATGACCGCGCAATCCGCCACCCGCAGGCCCGCCACGCCGCGCACCCGCAGAAGATGGTCCACCACCGCCAACGGGTCTGATGACGGCCCCATCTTCGCGGTGCCCACCGGATGATAGATGGTGGTAACCGCGCGGCGGACGAAGGCCGCGAGGTCCGCGTCGGAGATGATCGCCTCACCTGGCAGCAATTCGGCGCCGGCGTAGCGGGCGAACGGGCCGGCGCGGACGATCCGGCGCAGCAGCTTCACGCCATCGACGAGGGTGACAACGTCCTGCGGTTCATCAAGGAAATTGCCGACCATCAGCGGCTTCTCGGCCGGATCGGGCGAGGCGAGCGCCAACCAGCCGCGGCTGAGCGGGCGCAGCAGCGTGGCGGTGATCAGATAGCCTGGCCGCGAGGGGATCGCGCGGCTATGCTCCTTCAGCGCGGCCATGAAGACATATTGGATATCAGGCGCCGGCAGGTCGGCCCGGGTGCGCACGAAGCCACCGGCCTCGACCACATTGGAGGCGAACAGGCCTTTGCGGGTCAGGAGATAGCGCACACCCTCCCACGCCAGGCGCGGCGCGAAGCGTGGGGCGAGCGCGTAGGCGGTGCCGGTGGGATCGAGCACCGAGACCGGCACGCCGACATGGTCCTGCAGATTGCGCCCCACGCCGGGCAGATCGACCGCGACATCGATGCCCTGCCCGCGCAGATGATCGGCAGGCCCGATGCCGGAAAGCAACAGAATCTGCGGCGTGCCGATCGCTCCCGCCGACAGCACCACTTCGCCGCGACACCGCACGATCTCGATCTGCCCGGCCCGCGCGATCTCCACCCCGGTGACACGGCCGGCCGCGATGACCAGCCGCCGTGTCAAACATCCTGTCAGGATGGTCAGATTCTGCCGACCGCGCACCGGATGCAGGAAGGCGCGCGCAGACGACCAGCGCTGGCCGTTCTTCTGCGTCACCTCATAGGGCCCGAAGCCATCGAGCGAGGCTCCGTTGAAATCATCATTGCGGCGCAGCTGCAACGTGGCTGCCGCATCGACGAAGGCGTGGCTGGCGGGATGCACCTGGCGCAGCCTGGCGACATTCAGCTCGCCACCCTGGGCGTGAAATTCGTCTGCGCCAGCCTCGTGATTCTCGTGCGTGCGAAAGGCCGGCAGCACGTCGCGCCAGGCCCAGCCCGGATTGCCCGCTGCCTCCCACGCATCGTAGTCGCTCGGGGTGCCGCGGATATAGATCATCCCGTTCACCGACGATGAACCACCCAACATACGGCCGCGCGGTGCGGGAATGGCGCGGTTGCCGGTGCGCGGTTCAGGCGCGTAGGCATGGCCCCAGTTGAACTTCTCGCTGTTCAACAAAGTGGGATTGCCGACAGGGGTGTTCGTCTTCCAGCGCGTCGGCCATGCCTGGTCGTCGCTGCCGGCCTCGATCAGACAGACGCGCATGGTGGGATCGGCAGAAAGCCGATTGGCCACCACGCAGCCGGCCGAGCCGGCGCCGACGACAACGACGTCGAAGGCTTCCACATCAATAGCCGAGCGCGATGCCGTCCTTGCGCGGATCCGAGCCACCGATCAGCACGCCGCGCGCATGATCGATCCAGATCGCCTGGCCTCCGCCATGCGGCATCGGGATCGGTGCAACGTTGTGGCCAAGCTTCGCCAGACCCGCGACGACATCGGCCGGCACACCGCGTTCATATTGCATCTCGCCATTGCGCGGCAGCACCCGCGCCAGATCCAGCGCGGCCTGAACATCGAGGCCGTACTCGATCATGTTCGACAGCAGCAGGCTCTGGCCCATCGGCTGAAAATGCCCGCCCATCACGCCATACGCCATCTGCGCACGACCATCCTTCATCAGCATGCCCGGCAGGATGGTGTGCATCGGGCGCTTGTTCGGCGCGATGCAGTTGGGATGACCGCGCTCCAACTTGAAGCTGAAACCGCGGTTATGCAGCAACACGCCGGATTTCGCCGCGTGAATGCCAGAGCCGAAGAAATCGAAGATCGAGTTGATGAAGCTACAGGCATTGCCGTCACGATCGACCACGGCGAGATAAACCGTGTCGCGGTGATCGGGCAGCACCGCCTCGCCGGCCGCGGGCAGATTCTGGATCATGCGATCGTCGCCGATCAGCGCGCGTATCTTGCCAAGATACTCGTCCGACAGCAGTTTTTTCACATCGACCTCGGCGTGCGCGGGATCGGCGACGAAGGCATCGCGATCGCGGAAACCGAAGCGCGCGGCCTCAAGATGGCGATGCAGGCGCGTGACGCCCAGCGGGCCGTCATCAGCGGGTGTGAAGCCCTCCAATATGCCGAGGATCATCAGCACCAGCAGGCCGGAGCCGTTCGGCGGGCATTGGAACACCTCGTGGCCGCGCCATTTCCTGCTGATCGGGTCAACAAAGATCGGCGCGTTGATGCCCTCGGCGAAATCCGCCTCGGTGTGCAGACCGCCGCGCGCGCGCAATATGGCAACCATGTCAGCGGCCACCTCGCTCTCATAGAAGGCGCGCGCACCATGTTTGGCGATTTTCTTCAGCGTCTCGGCAAGCGCGGGATGGGCGAACAGATCGCCCATCGACAGCGGTTTGTCATTGGGCAGGTAGTGGGTGGCGCCCTGTTTGCGCAGGCGCTCCTGGTGGTTCACCCAGTCCACCGCGGCGCGCTGCTGCACGCGAAAGCCATTCTCGGCAAATCCGATTGCCGGGCGCAGCAATTCATCGAGGCCCTTGGTTCCATGGGCGGCCAGCAATTTCTCCCAGCCCGCCACACCGCCAGGGACAGTGACGCTATGCGCCGATTCCGGATCGGGCGTGGTGATACCTTGCGCCTCGTACCAGCCGATGTCGGCGGCAGCGGGGGCACGGCCCGAGGCGTTCAGTGCGACCACCTTGCCGGTGGCGGCGGGGGTATAGAGGCAGAACAGATCGCCGCCGATGCCGGTCGATTGGGGCTCGATCACCGCCAGAACTGCGGCGGCGGCCACCGCCGCGTCGACCGCGTTGCCGCCCCCGCGCAGCACATCGAGCGCCGCGAGGGTCGCCTCGGGCATCGAGGTGGCGGCCATGCCGTTGGAGGCGAGGGCCGGGCTGCGGCCGGGGAAGTGCAGGTCTCGGTGGCGCGGGTAGGCGATCATGGGGGCCTCGCTAAGGGTTCGGGTAGGCCAGGGGCTCTGCCCCTGGCCTACCGTAAGCCCTTCCCCCTTGGCAACGCGCCCCCCAAATGTCATGTCCGTCCGATGCACTACATGACCGTCACCTGGGACCAACTCCACCGCGACGGCCGCACCCTGTCCGAAACGCTGATGCGTTTGTCGACAGAGCGCGGCACCCCGTGGGCCGGCATCGTCGCCGTCACCCGCGGCGGTCTGATCCCAGCAGCGATCGTCGCGCGCGAGATCGGGTGCCGCTTGATCGAGAGCGTGTCTGTCGCCGCCTATGACGAGGAAAGCCTGGGTGAGCCGGTCGTGCTGAAGCCGCCGACCGCTGCCGGCGATGGCAGCAATTATCTGATCATCGACGATCTGGTGGACACCGGCACAACCGCGAAGCTGGTGCGCAAGATCCTGCCGAACGCCTATTTCGCGTGCCTCTATGCGAAGCCCGCGGGTGCGGGAATCGCCGACACCTATGTGCTCGACGTGCCGCAGGACACCTGGATTCTATTCCCTTGGGACACGGCCCCCCAGTTTATTCCGCCCCTGGTCAAGCAGAGCCAGCAAGGTTGACCTCCCTGCCCTCCCTCGCGGAGGTCAGCATCGCCAGCGCGATGTCCAATGTGGCGGCCCCCCAGCGCGCGTCGTGCAGCGGTGTCACGTCGCGGCGCAGCGCGGCGACCAGATCATCCAGAACCTCAGCGCGACCCGGCACGCCCGGACGCCGTTCGGCGGCGTATTCGGTGATCCCAGCCTGGCCGTAGACGGTCACGCCATCCGGGCTGGCGCGCAGATCGGCGCCGGCGCAGGTGGCCAGCAGAACGCCGAAATGGGGCAGATGGGCGCGTGGCGGATTGGCGGCCGCACCATAGGCAAAGCGTTCGGTGCGGGCAGCGGCTTCCGAGGCAACCGAGGCCAGCGCGCGGCGGGCAGCACCATGGGAGGGGGATTTCGTCGCGCCGGATTCGGCGACCCAGCCATGAAACTCGTCGGCATCGAACTGGTCATGGCCGCTATAGGTGAGCGTCGCCGCCACGCCGCCCTCGAAAAAGATCATGGCACTGCCCAGCGCCTCGGTCGGGCGCGACGGATTGAGGGCGGCGAGATGGGCGCGCACCGAGCGCGCGCGGCTGCCGGCGAGAACTCGGGCGATATCGATCTGGTGCGGCATCTGGTTGAACACGATGCCGCCGCCGAGCGCTGTGTCCAACTCCTCCGGCCGACGCGGGCGATAGAGGTAGCTGGTGTAGTTCCATTGCGCGATCAGCCCGAGACGACCGTGCGCGCCCGAGGCGATCAGCCGGCGCATCAACCGCACGCCGGGATCGAACCCATGGGTGTGGCCGACGATCAGGGTGATGTCGGCATCGTCGGCCATGCGGATGATGGCATCGGCATCCCCCATGGTGAGCGCGATGGGTTTCTCGACAATGATATGTTTGCCCGCGGCGGCGGCCATGGCGACATGGGAGCGGTGGAACTGGTGCGGAGTGGCGATGTAGATCGCTTCGATCTTGGGGTCGTCGCACAAGGCGGCGAGGTCGGCATACGCCGGCAGCCCGGTGTCGGCGGTGAAGGCGGCGCGCGGGGCGGGTTGCGGGTCGGCGGCGGCGATGAGCGCGATGTCGGGATGCGCGCGCGCGGCATGCACCATCACGGCGCCGGCCATGCCCAGCCCCGCGATGCCCAGCCGCACCGGCGCTTGCTCATTCATATCGGCCCCTTTCGACCCATCGGGTTCACCGCCTACACTGCGCCATCGCCGCACACACAAGGGGGAACGCGATGATCATCGAAATGCGCACATACCAGCTGCATCCGGGCAAGGTGCCCGAATATTACCGCATCTACGAGGCCGAGGGGCTGGCAGTGCAGACCAAGATTCTCGGCAACCTGATTGGCTATTTCCACACCGAGGTCGGCCCGCTGAACCAGATCGTGCATATGTGGGGCTACGAGGATTTCGCCGAACGCACCCGTCGCCGTGCGGAGCTCGCCAAGAGCGATGCCTGGATGGCGTGCGTGGCGAAGATGCTGTCGATGGTCATCACCCAGGAAAACAAGATCCTGATGGGCGCGCCGTTCTCGCCGATCAAGTGAGATCCTGTCCGGCCGCGCCATACGGGCGCGGCCGGACATTGGCTCAGCTGATCTCGGCAAGGCTCGCGCCAGACATAGCTAATTCACTTGCCGCACTATGGCGACAGCTGTGGAAGACGAAATCATCGATGTTTGCCTTTTTTATTGATCGATGTCGAGAGAACTTGCATGTTGCTTTGTGTATGAGTCCGATTGGGGAGGCATTTCGAACGCGTCTTAGAAAGTTTCCTTCTTTG
>CAIVDX010000663.1 GCA_903904805.1 uncultured Rhodospirillales bacterium | reverse complement strand
TCCAAACTCCCGCCCGAGGTCCGCCAGCAGGGCGTGAACGTCAAAAAGCAAAGCTCCGCCCTGCTCGGCGTCATCGCCCTCACCTCCCCCAAGGGCGGGCACGACCCGCTCTTCATCTCCAACTACGCCACCATCAACCTGCTCGACACCATCCGCGCCACCCCAGGCGTGGGAGCCGCCAACCTGTTCGGCCCGCAGGACTATTCCATGCGCGCCTGGGTCCAGCTCGACCGCCTCACCGGCCTGAACCTCACTGCCTCCGACGTCATCGCCGCCATCCAGCGCCAGAACACCCAGGCCGCCGCCGGGCGCATCGGCGCGCGGCCGATCAGCGACGACCAGCAGCTCCAGCTCAACATCCAGACCAAGGGCCGCCTCACCTCGGTCGACGAATTCGCCAAGATCATCGTCCGCGCCAACGAAGATGGCTCGGTGCTGCGCCTGGGCGACGTCGCCCGCCTCGAACTCGGCGCCGCCAATCTCGACCGCGAAACCCGCTTCAACGGCGCCCCCGCCGCGCTGATCGGCATCTACCAATCCCCCGGTGCCAACGCGCTCACCACCCTCGATGCGGTGAAGCAGCAGCTCGCCGACGCCCAGACCAGCTTCCCCGACGACCTCACCTGGCAGGTCACCTACGACCCCACCGTCTTCGTCAGCTCCACCATCCACGAGGTGCAGAAAACCCTCATCGAGGCCTTCGTCCTCGTCGTCCTCGTGGTCTTCCTCTTCCTCGGCAACCTGCGCGCCACCCTGATCCCCACCGTCGCCGTCCCGGTCAGCCTGATCGGCGCCTTCATCGTGCTGAACGCCATCGGCTACTCCGCCAACACCGTCTCGCTGCTCGCCGTCGTGCTCGCCATCGGCATCGTGGTGGATGACGCGATCGTCGTCGTCGAAGCCGTCGAAGCCGAAATGGAACACGACCACAGCCTCACCCCCGCCGAGGCCACGCTGAAGGCCATGGGCGGCATCACCGCGCCCATCATCGCCATCACCCTGGTGCTGCTCTCCGTCTTCGTGCCCGTCGCCTTCATCCCCGGCATCTCAGGCGAACTCTTCCGCCAGTTCGCCGTCACCGTGTCGGTGGCGATGTTCCTCTCCGCCATCAACGCACTCACCCTCTCGCCCGCCCTGTGCGCCATCCTGCTGAAACCCCACCACGGCCCCAAACGCGGCGTCATGGCCACCATCTCCCGCGGCATCGACTGGGTGCGCGACCGCTACGGCGACATCGTCGCCCGCCTCGTGCGCATCTCCGTCATCGGCCTGGTGATGGTCGCCGGCTCCCTGGTCCTCACCGCCGGCCTGTCGAAAGTCACCCCCACCGGCTTCCTGCCCGAGGAAGACCAGGGCGCCTTCTTCGTCGTCGTCCAGCTGCCCGACGGCGCCTCGGTCGGCCGCACCACAGAGGTGATCAAACAGGTCGAGGCCGTGCTGAAAACCGAGCCCGGCATCATCGACGTCTCCTCCATCATCGGCCTGAACTTCATCGACAGCACCAGCCAGGCCAATGCCGGCTTCATCATCGCCACGATGAAAAACTTCGACGAGCGCGGCCCCGATGACGCGGTGCCCCTGGTCCTGCGCCGCCTCGCCCCCAAACTCGCCACCGTCCGCGGCGGCCGCGCCACCGCCCTCTCGCCACCGCCGATCATCGGCCTGGGCACCGGCGGCGGCTTCTCCTACATGGTCCAGGATTTCGCCAAGGGCGACCCGATCGCGCTCGCCCAGGTCGCCCGCGGCCTGATCATCGCCGCCAACCAGGACCCCGCCCTCAACCGCGTCTTCACCACCTTCTCGGCGGCCACCCCCTCGATCTATCTCGACATCGATCGCGACCGCGCCCAGGTCCTCGGCGTCAACATCTCCGACATCTTCGCCGCCCTACAGGCCAATCTCGGCGGCGCCTATGTGAACGACTTCAACCAGTTCGGCCGCACCTGGCAGGTCCAGCTCCAGGCCGAAGCCTCCGACCGCGACAATGTGGACGACATCGCCCGCATCAACGTGCGCAGCAGCACCGGCAAAATGGTGCCCATGCGCTCCCTCGCCGAACCCCGCCTCGTGGTCGGCCCACAGGCCCTGGTGCGCTATAACAACCGCCTCGCGGTCGCCATCCAGGGCACCCCCGCGCCCGGCATCTCCTCCGGCCAGGCGCTGAAGGCCGTCGAGGATCTGGCCGCCCGCACCCTGCCTGCCGGCTATCGCGGCGACTGGACCGACATCTCCTTCCAGGAGAAACGCGCCGAAGGCAAAACCCCCATCATCCTCGCCTTCGCCCTGCTCTTCGCCTACCTGTTCCTCGTCGGCCTCTATGAAAGCTGGACCATCCCGGTCCCCGTCCTGCTCTCCGTCTCGGTGGGCATCCTCGGCGCGATGGCCTCGCTGTGGCTATTCGGCCTCACGCTCGACCTCTACGCCCAGATCGGCATGGTCGTGCTCATCGGCCTCGCCGCGAAAAACGGCATCCTCATCGTCGAATTCGCCAAGGAACAACGCGAACGCGGCGTCGAACTCCGCGAGGCCGCCACCACAGGCGCGCGCCTGCGCTTCCGCCCGGTGATGATGACCTCCTTCGCCTTCATCCTCGGCCTGTGGCCCCTGGTGATCGCCCAGGG
>CAIVDX010000662.1 GCA_903904805.1 uncultured Rhodospirillales bacterium | reverse complement strand
GCGCGGCGGTCGTGGCGCAGCAGACGGGTGATCATTGCACGAGGGTCGCGACCAGTTTGTTCGAGGTGGGGAAATCATTGAGCCCATAGGAGCCTTTGCAGCCGTCGGAGTCGAAGTTGGCCCCACCAGCAAGGCTGATCGTCTGGCCAACGATCTCCGAGCAGCCCGAGGTGGAATTCTTCACGCCGTTGGCGATCGAGACGCCACCTTGGGGGGCGTAGATCACGCCATCGAAGCCGAAGCTTGCGCCACCACCCAGATTCACCGCGGTGGTGCTGATGGAATTGGTGGCGAAGACAACGCCCGGAATGCCGCCATGGCTAGAATCTGTCGGGGCGTAGATGGTGTTGGTGGCGGCGGCGTTGCTGCCATAGTCCTTGGTCTGCAGGTTCACGCCATTGGCGATCGTGATGCTCTGATTGGCGATGATGGTGACACCGGCTGAGGGCATGTAGACGTTTGCGCCGCCGCCGCAGGAAACCGAACCAGTGATCACGTAGGTGCCGGGTGCGAGATAGGCTGTGGTGCCGTTGTTGATGGTCATGCTGGAGTAGGTGCCCGGGCTGAGGCGACAGGTGGCACCGCCAGCAGTGCAGTTCGCCGCAGTACTTGCCGATCCGGTGGCGTTTGTGAGCTGGGTCTGCAGGGTAGAATTGTTGGCCAGCGGGTCGCCAATCTGGCCCGCATTGGCGGTGTAGTTGTAGCCGCTGCCAAAGCCCGCACCGTTGTTGACGCTCACTGAGCCGCTAGCCACCACATTGGCATTGATCGTCGCTCCGCCGCTGAAGCTCGCGCGGCCATCCGACCGTACCACGCAACCGGGTGCAGAGATCGATGCGCCGTTGCTCACCGTGATGTCGATGCTGGTGTTATCGTCGTCGTCTGAGCCTTTCAACGCGACCAGACACGACTTGCCACCTCCGCTGGTGGAGATGATCTCGGAGGTGGCGCTGGCCGTCATGGTGCGGCTGGTGGCGACCATGAACAGGCCGGCGAGATAGAGCGGCACCGCCTGCTTGACGGTGACGGTCACCGTGGTGTCGCTGCTGGTGCGCACGCCGGTGACATAGGCGACGGTGACATTGCCGTCGGTCAGCGTGTTGGTGCTGCTGTTCCAGGTGGGGGAACTGCCGCTTGACACGCCCTTGATGCCGTTCAAGACCGCGACGTTGGCGGCCGCCTGCGCGGCGGTCTGCTTCGAAGGGCTGGATTGGGTATTGTAGTTCATGGTGCCGGCGAGGCTGGCGGCATCGGCGATGCGCTGAAGCTCAACCTGGGTGACTGACCAGTTGCTGAGCTCGAAGCCGATTCCGGCGGACATCAGCAGGACCGGGCCTGACAGGCCGACCACCACCGCCACCACGCCGCGCCGATCCTGCAGGAGCGGAGCATTGAGGAGCGCGGCTTTGAACAACGCCCCCTTGCCGAGCGGCTGGAGCATTCGGCCGATGGACTTATTCAGGCAAGACACCATGATCACCCTCCCGCGAATCTGTTATCCGGTCCGCCCTCTCCGGGATGGTACCGCGGCGGCGGCGCCATGATCAAACCGAACAACCTGCACAGTGGAATATCGGCTATACAGTGCTGTTATTCTATCGCCCCATGTGGGGACATGTCATCCGTTGGTCGACAAAAATTGATATTTCTCAACAACCTCCGCGAGTCCCGGCGCGCGGCCGCCCACGTGAGGGCCGCGCATGGCGAAGCTATGCAATCAAAACGCGCAAAGATTGCGTTGAGATTCGCGCCTGGGGTGCTTAGCCGTTCGCGGGCCGGCGCGGTGCGCTCTTGCGCTTGATCGGCCGTGGGCCGGCGGGGGCGGCGAACTTGCCTGATGGGGCCGAGGATGTCGCGATCACCACGCCGTCCTGCGAGGCGGCCTGGGCGGCCGTGGTGAAGCTGGCCACCGCCTCGTTGAGGATTTCGAACTTGGTCTCGTGGTCGAACACCCGGATGGTGCCGATCTCGCGCTTGGTGATGCCGCCGGCACGGCAGAGCAACGGCACCAGCCATTTTGGATCGGCCTTTTTGGAGCGGCCGATATTGATGCTGAACCATTGCATGCCGCCATGCTCGCGCGCGAAGGGGGCGCGTGGCGGCTTGGGGCCCTCTTTCGGCGCGCCATCCTGTTCGCGCAGCTTGCGCCCGCGCGGGTCGCGGGCCGGGGTGGCGGCGCGATCGCGGGCGCGCTGCTCATAGGGCACCGGGGCGGCGATCTCCTCCGGCGCTGGCAGGCGCGAACGGTGCAGATGGATCAGAGCGGCGGCGATCTCTTCGGCGGTGCGGCCCTGCAGCAGCTGGCGGGCGAGCACCAGGTCCTCTTCGGCCGGGGTCTCGCTGAGCAGCGGGTCGGCGAGCAGGCGCTCGGCATCGCGGGCGCGGATTTCCTCAGCGCTCGGTGGGGCGCTCCAGGTGGCGTTCACGCCGGCCGTGGAGAGCAGCGTTTCGGCACGGCGGGCGCGCGAATGCGGCACGATCAGCACGCACAGGCCCTTGCGCCCAGCACGGCCCGTGCGGCCGGATCGATGCAGCAGATTGGCGCGGTCGTTCGGCAGGTCGGCATGGATGACCAGGCCGAGATCGGGCAGATCCAGGCCACGGGCGGCGACGTCGGTGGCGACGCAGACGCGTGCGGCGCCGTCGCGCAGCGATTGCAGCGCGCGGGTGCGCTCGTTCTGGGTGAGCTCGCCCGACAGCGCCACCGAGCTGAAGCCGCGTTCCATCAGGCTGGATTGCAGATGCTTCACCCCCTCGCGAGTGGCGCAGAACACCAAGGCGGTGGGGCTTTCGAAGAAACGCAGCACATTGACGATGGCATGCTCGCTCTCGCCAAAGGCCGTGCGGATGGCGCGATATTCGATGTCGGCATGCGGCTGGTTGCGCACCAGCGTGTCGATGCGCAGCGCGTCGTGCTGGTAGGTGCGGGCGAGGGCGGCGATCTCGCGGGCGATGGTGGCGGAGAACAGCAGCGTGCGGCGCTCTTTCGGGGCGGCCGCAAGAAGTGTGTCGAGCTCTTCCTTGAAGCCGAGATCGAGCATCTCGTCAGCCTCGTCGAGCACGGCGACGCGCAGGGCGGAGAGGTCGAGGCGGGTGCGGCGCAAATGGTCACACAGGCGGCCGGGGGTGCCGACGACGATGTGTGCCCCGGCGGAGAGGGCCTCGGCCTCGCGACGGCCATCCATGCCGCCGATGCAGGAGGCGATGCGCGCGCCGGTGTGGGCGTAGAGCCAGGCGAGCTCGCGCTGCACCTGCATCGCCAGTTCACGGGTGGGGGCGACAATGAGGGCGAGCGGGGCAGCGGCGCGGGGGAAGCGGTCGGCACCATCGAGCAGCGTTTCGGCGAAGGCCAGGCCATAGGCGACGGTTTTGCCGGAGCCGGTCTGCGCGGAGACCAGCAGGTCGCGCCCGGCGGTCTCGGGCTGCAGCACGGCGGCCTGCACGGGTGTCGGTTCGGCGTAGCCACGCTCCTCGAGGGCTCGGGCGAGGGCCGGATGGGTAGGCGGGAACATGGCAGACATCCTCGGCGGCCGGAGTGGCCGCGCATTCATGGCGCTATCTGCCTCCGTCGGACGTGCGGGGATAGCGGGCGCGCAGGATGGCAGATTGGTGCCCACCGCACGGGTCCGCCCGGTTGTCGGCGCGAATGGGGTGAGTATAACCGGCTTCAACCGCCCTGTGAGGCGGGCCGAACTCGGGGGGATCTGATGCCGACACTGCGCCAAACCGGCCTGCTGGCCGCCATGCTGTTCTGGAGCGGGGGGGCTGGCGCCGACCCCTTCGTGGTGAAGGCAGGGACCTCGAACACCAGCAGCGACGTTGGCATCTATATCGCCATCGATCAGGGCTATTTCGCCGCCGAGGGGCTTTCGGTCAGCACCACCCAGTTCAATTCAGCCGCGCAGATGATCGCGCCGTTGGGAATTGGCGAGCTGTCGGTGGGATCGGGCTCGGCGACAGCGGGTTTGTATAACGCGGTGGCGCGCGGGGTGGCGATCCAGATCGTCGCCGACGGCGGTTCGGCGCCGCCGGGCTATGGGCACAACATCCTGCTGGTGCGCAAGGCGCTGGTGGATGGCGGCAAATATCACGCGCCCGCGGATCTCAAGGGGATGAAGGTGGCACTGACCGCGGTCGGGGCGAGCTCGACGGCGATGCTGGACAGCTTCCTGCGCACCGGTGGCGCGCAGTTCTCCGATATCGAGCCGGTGTATCTGGGCTATCCCGATCACATCGTCGCTTTGGGCACCGGTAAGGTGGATGCCGCGCTCACCGCCGAGCCATCCGCGACGCAGGCCGAGGATGCCGGCTTTGCCACGCGCATCACCTCGGAAGACAAATTCGACCCGTATCACGTTGCCTCGACCATTCTCTATTCGGGCGACTTCATCACCAACCATCCCGACGAGGCACGGCGGTTCATGCGGGCCTATGTGAAGGCGATCCGCTTCTATAACGATGCGCTGGCGAACGGGAAAATCGAGGGGCCGAATGCCGATGAGGTTGTGGCCATTCTGACCCGCACGACCAACATCAAGGATCCGAAAGTCTACCGCTCGATCTCACCGCAGGGGTGCGATCCCGATGGCATCCCGAACCAGAAAAGCCTGCAGAAGGACTTTGACTTCTACAAGAGCCAGGGCTGGATCAATGGGGCGATCACACTGGACAAGGCGGTGAATCTGACCTTTGTAAAACAGGCTGCGGCGGAACTTGGTCCTTACACGCCAAAGAAGTAAGCGCTTCCTTTTTCAAAAAAAAGACGCATCTAGCTTTTGTCATTTTGATGCGGAATGGATTGTGCGCCACAACGCCTCCGGAGTTGCCGGCATTGGGACGTGCTTGACCCCCAATGGCGATAACGCATCGACGAGGGCGTTGACGACGGCGGGGAGGGCTCCGACACAGCCGGCCTCTCCGGCGCCTTTGACGCCCAGCGGATTCGACAGGGTCGGTGCCGGGTTGGAATGGACCTCGATCGAACACAGCGTGTCTGCCCTAGGCATCGCGTAGTCCATGAACGAGCCGGTCAGCAACTGGCCTGAGCCGGGCTCGAACACGATGGATTCCATCAGCGCCTGACCCACGCCCTGCGCCACGCCGCCCATGACCTGGCCATAGACCAGAAGTGGATTGAGCACAGTGCCGACATCGTCGATCACGTTGTAGCCGACAATCTCAACCACACCGGTCTCTGGGTCGATCTCCAGCTCGCAGACATGCGCACCGTTGGGGAAGTTGGGAACATCGGAGGCATAGACCGCGGTTGCGATCAGGCCGGGATCCATGTCGGCGGGCAGCTTCGCGGGGTTGGCGGCGAGTTGTGCGACTTCCTGGATGCTTAGCGTTCTGTTGGTCGCGGGTGAGGCAAACACGCCGCCGCTGAAGTTCAGATCGGTTTCCGGCACGGCGAGATTATGCGCCGCGATCTTGTGGGCCTTGATGAGGATGCGCTCGGCGGCGAGCTTCACAGCGGCACCGCCGAGCGTGGCTGTGCGGGAGCTTCCGGTACCTTCGCCGAAGAAAACCTGGTCGGTATCACCCTGCACATACTGGATCTCGTCAGGCGGCAGACCCAACATATCGAACAGGATCTGCTTGAAGATGGTCTCGTGGCCTTGTCCCTGGGTGATCGCGCCGCTGAGTAGGCGAACGCCACCTGAGCGATCAAACCGGATCTCGGCACCTTCGTAGCTGGCGCCGGCGGCTTTTTCGATTGTGTTGGACATGCCCAGGCCGCGCAGCCTGCCGCGGGCGCGTGCTTCGGCGCGGCGCGCGGGGAAGTTGGATGCACCGGCATTGGCGAGAACCATCTCGAGATTCTCAGGGAAGTTGCCGGAATCGTAGGTGAAGGTGAGGCCGGTTTTGTAGGGTGTGCCAATCTGCGGGATCATGTTGCGGCGGCGAATCTCGTCGGCTGGCAGGCCCAACTGCAGGGCGGCGAGATCGACCATGCGTTCAATGACGTACGCGGCCTCTGGACGGCCATTGCCGCGGAAGGGGCGCACCGGATTGGTGTGGGTGAACACGCCGGTGATGTCCACATGGCAGTGCGGGGTGCGATAGACACCGGCGAGTGTGCCGGCATTGCCGGTGAAGGCGGTGGCGGCGGATTGCGGATAGGCGCCGATATTTGCGAGGGTTTTCACGCGCAGGGCGAGGAAGCTGCCGGCGTCGTCGAGCGCGAGTTCCGCCGTGGTGATGTTGTCGCGCGCCTGGGCGTCGGCGACGAAGGATTCCGAGCGGGTGGAGGTCCATTTCACCGGGCGACCGACCAGTTTGGCCGCGAGCAGAACCAAAGCGGGTTCGTTATAGACGGGCGATTTCATGCCGAAGCTGCCGCCGATGTCGCCGCAGACGACGCGCACGCGGCTTTCGGGGATGTTCAGCACGTCGCGTGCGAGTTCCTCTCGGAAGGCATGGGTGCGCTGCAGGGTGTTGTAGATGGTGTAATGATCTTCCGCTGCATTGTAGGCGCCGATGCAGCCGCGCGGTTCCATCGTGGCGGCGGTGACGCGGTTGATCACGAATTCCTGGCGGAGGATGTGGGGGGCCGAGCTGAAGGCCTCGTTGGTTTTTTGCTCGTCGCCGGCAGTGTAGATGAAGGGGATGTTGTCGGGGCAGTCGTCCCATACCGGTGGGGCGCCGGGGGCGATGGCGTCGCGCGCGTCGGTGACGGCGGGCAGGGGATCATATTCCACGGTGATCAGTTCCGCGGCGTCCATCGCCTGGGCGCGGGTGGTGGCGACGACCATGGCGACGGGGTCGCCGATCCAGCGGACGATGTCGGCGGCGATGGGCGTGTAGTGCGCCTTGTGCATCGGCGAGCCATCGCGCCGTTTCGGACCCGGGCCGATCGGCAGACCGCCGAAGCCGGAGTTTTTCCAGTGCTGGCCGGTGATGACGGCGAGTACGCCCGGCATCGTTTCGGCTGCGCCTGTGTCGATCGCGGTGATGCGCGCGTGCGGCATCGGTGAGCGCAGGATATGTGCGAACGCCATGTTCGGCAGCGTGATATCGTCTACATATCGCCCTTGCCCACGCAGCAGTCTGGGATCCTCACTGCGCGGTACCGGCTGCCCAACCCCAAACTCACCCATGTTTTTCGGTCCAAACTGGTAAAAGTTTTTTGCTTCTTTTTTTCAAAAAAAGCGCTTGCTTAGTTCTTCGCCCTGATCCCCATATCCTGCAGCCGAGGCAGAACCTCGTCGCGGAACAGCGGAAATTCCTCCAGATAATTCACGAACGATACCGCGATCCCGCGTACACCCGCGCGCGACAGCGAGCCGAGCTCTGCGGCGATCGAGTCGGGTGTGCCGACGAAGGGGTAGCCGCCGATGCCGTGTCCGGCATAATATTTTCGTTTTGCCAGGAATTCGTCCATTGGCACTGTTTCGCGGGTGATGTTTTTCAGCGCGAGCATTTCCTCCACCGCGCCCCAGTCTGCGTTGTCGATAATGGCGTGCTGATAATACTCGTCGGCTTCGGCCTTGGTTTTGCGGCAGACGACCTGGCCGACGGTGAAGACCTCGATCTCGCGACCGAGTTTCGCACCTTCGGCCTTCACCTCGGCGACGCGTTTGGCGGTGTTGTCGACCGACAGGCGTGAGGCGTCGGTGGCGGTGAAGAAGGCGTCGCAGTTGCGCATGGCGAAGGCTTTGCCGACGTCAGACGAGCCGGCATTCATGATCAGTGGGCGCGAGGTTCCATAAGGCTTGGGGAAGGCGCGTGCCTTCTTCAAGTCGAAATATTTGCCATATACATCGAAATCTCCGCTCTCGGTCCATGCGGCCTTGACGATATCGATCCATTCCTGGGCGTATTCGTAGCGGCGCTCATGGTCGCGCTGCTGCACGCCGAACATCTCGAACTCGCCTTCGTTCCAGCCGCAGACGATGTTCAGCCCGAAGCGGCCCTGGCCGATATGGTCGGCGGTGACGAACTCTTTCGCCGCGATCAGCGGGTGGAAGAGGGGAGCGTGCACGGTGCCGAACACGGTGACGCGTTCGGTGGCGGCGAGCAGGCCGGCGGCCCAGGTGACGGTCTCGAGCGTGGTGCCGTGGAAATCGGTTTCACCGCCATAGCCTTTCCAGCGGCCGATCGGCAGCAGGAAATCGATGCCGGCGGCGTCTGCCATTTTCGCGAGTTTCAGGCAATCGGACCAGCTGGCGGACCAGCGTTCGGGAACCAGGGTGGCGGAGCGGCCCGCCGAGCAGTTGGCGCCGAACAGGCCGATCTTCAGGGTGTTGTCGTTGTACATGTCCATGCGGTTGCGCATGGAGCTGACGGTTTCAAGCATGATCGGGCCTCCCGTGCCTGGCGGTTTTGTTGCTGTGTAGCACCCGCGTGCGCCGGTTCAAGTCAGCGCGATGCGGAGGCATCGGCGCGCGTGATGAACTCATTGTCGATGATCTGGCTCAAGGCGGGCTTGTTGGGAACCAGGCCACGGGCTGCGTAGAAATCAAGGTCGCGCTGCAGGCTGGCGGTGTTCACGCGCCCTGAGGGGTCACAGCCGGTGGGGGTGATCTCGCGCAGCACCGCCTTGTCCTTCAGCGGGGTGTAGCGGGTGATGATGTCGATCACGTCGTCGGCGGTTTCGCCCGCGAAGGCGCTGTTCTTCAGGGCGCGATTATAGAAACGTACGGAGCGCAGATAGGCGCGCATGAAGGCGGTGGCCTGGGCGGTGCGACGGGCGAAATCCTCAGAATAGAGCAGCACCGCGATCTGATGGCCGGGATCGATCTCATCGTCGGCCTTGTAGAGCCTCCCCGCCCCGGCATGGATCGACGCGGTGGCGGTGGGCTCGGTGGAGACGCTGGCGTCAACCGATTTGTTCTGCAGCGCGATCAGATGATCGGGGAAGGACATATCAACGGTGGTGACGTCGTCATAGGTGAGGCCGGCACCTGTGAGCACGGTGTTGAGGGTGGCGGTGTTGCTGACCCCGGCGCCGTTCATGGCGATCTTCATGCCCTTCAGCGAGGCCGGGCCGGTGAAGCGGCCGGAGGCGACAAGGTCGGTGCGGATGATCACCTTGTTGGCGCCGTAGCCTGGCTGGGAGGAGGATTTGTCAGCGACGATGCGGATTTTGATGCCGCGCGCCACCGCGTTGTAGAGGCCGGCCGACGCTGAGCCGGCGCCGACATCAAGCTGTCCAGCGCCCAGCGGGGCGACCATGTTGGCGGCGGAATTGAACGGCAGGATGCGCACCGCGAGGCCTTCGTCACGGAAATAGCCCAGCGCGTCGGCGATGAAGATCATCACGTCGCTGACAGAGGCGGTGGTGCCGACGGTGATTTCCTCGGCGGCGCGAGCGATGTGAGGGGCGAGGAGTGCGGCGCCAAGCATTGTGGGCAGGGTGCGGCGGCGGATCGGTGTGACGGTCATGTGTCGATATTCCCCCGCCCGGCGGAGGCCCCCTTTTATGAAGAGTGGCGCGCTTGTTTGCGTCCGGCAAGTCTGCCTGCGTGGCGCGCGGTTTGGAGCGGCGGGGAGCGGCGTGTATCGTCGCGCGGGGAAGAATTCGGATCGGGGGGATCATGCGACGCAAGCGCGTGCTGGTGATCGGGGCTGGCATTGGCGGGCTGACAGCGGCAGGGGCGCTGCTGCAGCGCGGTGTCGAGGTGAGCGTGGTCGAGCGCGCGGCGGAGCTGGGCGAGGTAGGGGCTGGGCTTCAGCTGGGGCCGAACGCGGTGAAGGTGCTGCGTGGGCTCGGCCTGCTGGAGGCATTGTTGCCCTT
>CAIVDX010000661.1 GCA_903904805.1 uncultured Rhodospirillales bacterium | reverse complement strand
CGACGCGCCAGATGTGGGGTTTCCTGGTGTTGAACTATCTCATCGTCATCCTGTCGCTGGGGTTGGGTTGGCCGTGGGTGATCCACCGCACGCTGAAGCTGATCGCCTCGGAATTGTGGATCTACGGTGCGCCCGAGGGCGCCCGCATCGAGCAATCGGTGGCACGCGTGCCGCGCTTCGGCGAAGGCCTATTGGACATGTTCGACGTGACCGGGATCTGACGATGGCCGCGCAGGCTCGCTTCTATGACGGCCGCACCGCCCAGGCGCAGGAGGTCAACTTCCGTGCCACGGCAAGCGAGCTGGTGATCATCCGCCCCGCGGATTCGGGCGTGCTGGCGCGCTGGCCGGTGGCCGAATTGCTGGTCCTGGGCGACGTCCAGCACGAGGCCGTTCCGCTGGTCGCCCGCGCCAATGATGATGCGCGCCTGGTGATCGCCGATCCCGAGTTGCGCCGCCAACTGGCTCTGATGCTGCCCGCTTTGGGCGGACTGGCACAGCCGCCGCCGCCGATCGCCCGCCGCATCGGCCTCTATGGCGCGAGCCTGGTGGCGTTGATCGGCTGCCTGTGGCTGGGCATCGATCTCGGCGCCGATCGCGTCGCGCGCCTGGTGCCCTTCAGTTGGCAGCACAAGCTGGGCGAGAGCGTGTTCGAGGAGATCACCGCCGGCAAGACCATGTGCCGGGGCGGGCCTGGCCTCGCGGCGATCAATGACCTGGCCAACCAGCTCGTCAATCTGGGCGGCTATGACCACAAGGTCACTGTCCATATCGTCAAAGGCGGGCCGGTCAACGCCTTCACCTTGCCCGGCGGCATCCTCGTCTTCTATTCCGACCTCATCAAGGAGGCGCGCAACGGCTCGGAGGTGGCGGGCGTGCTGGCGCACGAGCTCGGCCATGTGCTCGACCACGATGCGATGAAGGGCCTGGCGCGGCAGTACGGCGTCGAGACTCTGCTGAAATTGATGACCGGCGGCTATGCCGATTCGCTCGGGCCGCTGAGCTCGGGCGGCAGCCTGCTCTACGCCTTGCGCAACGGCCGTGCCGCCGAGCGCGCGGCCGATGCGCAGGGCGTCAGTCTGCTGGAAAAAGCCGGCCTGCGCGCCGACGGCGTCGCCGGTTTCTTCGAGCGTCTGCTCAAGAACGACAAGCCCGACGCCGCCGAGGTCGCCGGCATCTGGTCGAGCCATCCGCCGACACGCGAGCGCATCGAAGCAACCAAGCGGCCGGCGACCGGTGCGGAGCCTTTCACCGCCGCCCAGTGGCGGGCGCTGCGGGCGGTGTGCGAGTAGACCTCTTCGCTGGGAGCGCGCCACTGGAATGGCGCGCTCCCAGCACTATGAAACCGCCCGTTTCAGTGCGGCCTGGGCGAGCAGGCGGGTGGAGTCGAGGGTGGGCAGCGGCGAGTTGGTGTCGTTCAGGATCAGCGGGATCTCGGTGCAGCCGAGGATGACGGCGTCGCAGCCCTCGTCCTTCATCCGGCCGATGACCTGCTGGAAATAGGTGACCTGTCCGGGCGTGAAGACGCCGCAGACCAGCTCGTCCATGATCAGGCGGTTGATCTCCTCGCGCT
>CAIVDX010000660.1 GCA_903904805.1 uncultured Rhodospirillales bacterium | reverse complement strand
CGATGACAGCCGAGCCCACTCCGGGCACCGCGCCGAGCATTGCGCCGAGAGCCGAGCAGCGCAGCACGAGTTTCCAATGGCGCACTGCCTCGCGAAAGCCCTGCCATTGGCCCGCGATGCTGATCGTGCCACCGGCGCCGGCGGCTATCGGTGCGCGGCGCACTGCGAGATCGGCAAGTTCGGGCACCGCGAAGATGCCAAGTGTGAGCGGCACGAGCGGCAGATGGTCCCACAAATAGAACGTGTCGAAGGTCCAACGCTGCGTGCCGGTCTGCGAATCCGCGCCGATCATCGCCAGCATCAGACCGAGGCCGGCCGCGGTCAGCCCCTTCAGCGGCGCGCGGCCACTGAGTACTGCCACCATCGACAGCCCGAAAATGCAGAAGGAGAGCAGTTCCGGCGATGCAAGATGCAAGGCCACCGGCCGCAGCACCGGAATGGCCACGGCCAGCAGTACGGCGCCGAAGATGCCGCCGATCAGGCTGGCCGCGTAGCCCGCGCCGAAGGCCTGCGCCGCCTGGCCCTTTTTCGCCAGTGCGTGCCCGTCCATCACTGTGGCTGCCGCACCCACTGTGCCCGGCACGCCGAACAGCACCGCGGGGATGAGATCGGACACCGTGGTGACCGACGCCATGCCGAGGAGCAACGCGAAAGACGATGGCCCGTCCATCGAATAGGTGAAGGGGATGAGGATCGCCAGACCCACCACCCCACCCAGGCCAGGGATCACGCCGAGCGAGAGTCCAAGCAGAACCCCGCCCGCCATGATCAACAACCGCATCGGCTCCAGTACCAGGAAGAGTGCCTGGACGGCGGCGTGGAGCATCGGTGATCAGCCTGGCGGGAAGGGGATATTCGGGAATTTGGTGCGGATAGCTTCGCGCAGGCCGCCGCTGACATCCACCACTTTCGGGAAGGTTCCCTTCAGCTTCATGTCGTACGGAATACACGCGTCGATGAGAATGCGGTTGTTGAAATTGCCCGGCAGATACAGCGGATCGCGCTTGGAGGCCCAGGCCTTCTGGATCAGGTCGATGTCGGTGTTGGGGTCGAAGCGTGTGCCCATCGCCCAAAGCACCTGGCCGAGATCGGAAGCATCGATGTCGTCATCGACGACCACGGTCCATTTGCCGGCATAGGCGCCGCCCATGCAGTTCGCCGCGACATGCAGCGCGTTGCGGGAATGGCCGGGATAGCGCTGCTTGATCTGCACCACGGTGAAGCGTGTGGCCGGCGCTGCCTCGTGATTCCAAACGCCGAGCACCTCGGGAATGCCGCAGGCATCGAGCGCGCGCCAGATTTCGGCCGCACCGGCGATGCCCTTGAGCAGGCCGGTCTCGTCGACCGGCTTGTGCTGCGGGGCGCAGCAGATGATGGGATTGTTGCGATACAGGATGGTCTTGACGCGCACGACCGGGCGCGGGACCGTGTCGTCGGAATAATAGCCCATCCACTCACCGAACGGACCTTCGGGCAGCACGTCGCCGGGATAGGTTTCACCCTCGATGGCGATCTCGCAATCGGCGGGGATCGGAAAGCCGGTGTATGGGCCGCGGATGACGTCGATCGCTTTGCCGCGCAGACCGCCGGCCAGCGCGAGTTCGCTGATTCCATCGGGTACCGGGCCGCCAGAGAGCATGAATAGCAGCGGGTCCTGGCCGCAGAGGATGACCACCTTCATCGGCTGGCCGCGCTCGAAATTCTTGTCGCGATGGATGCGGCCGTGCTTGCCTTCGGTGATCTGGCAGCCAATTGTTTTGCCGTCATAAACCTGCGAGCGATAGGCGCCGAGATTGAACCAACCGGTGTCTGGGTCTTGGGTGATCACGCAGTCGGCGGTGCCGATATAGCGGGCGGTGTCGGCCTCATGGTGGCGCGGGACCGGGAATTTCAGAACATCGATATCGTCGCCGGTGAGCACGTTTTCCATGATCGGGCCGGTTTCGACATAGCGCGGCTCAATCGGTGTGAGGTTGCGCATCTTGGCGCGGTATTCCTTCACGATGTCCGAGCGCTGCTTGTAGTCGGCGTTCAGGCCGAGGGTGAGCGCGATGCGCTTGATCGAAGACAACTCGCCATAAAGGGTGCGGAAGCCCTTTGTGTAGCCCGGCACATTGTCGAACAGCAGGGCCGGCGCGAGGCTGCCGCTTTTTTCGGTCATCATGTGGGTGATGGCACCCATCTCGACATCCCAGCTGGCGCCATCGACATGCATCAGCTCGCCCATTTTCTCGACCGCGTCGAGCCAGCCGCGCAGGCCGTCTTCATAGGCAAGGGGCGTGTCGGTTTGGGGGCGGGCGACGATGCCGTCCATGGGGCAATTCCTCGGTCAGGTCTGCCTCCCCGACCGTCGGGTGGCATGGCTGGTATACTGCCCGCGCGGCGGGGGATGTCAACGACAACTGTGCCGAAATTGGCACCCATCTTGATTTAAGCACAGCGATCGCGTTGGATCGGATGGTTCAAAACGTCCCGGAGGGGGAGCGAACGCATGTCCGGCCCGATGCTCACCCTGCTCAGCGCGGCGCGCATGGCCGCGCATCGCGCCGATGGCTTCTGGCGCGATGAGACTTTGTATCAGTTGGCGGCGGGGCACGCGGTGACGTCGCCGGGGGCGATCGCGGTGCGCGATCGCACGCGGGCGTTGAGCTGGGCGTCGCTGGTGGCGGCGGCGGATCGGCTGGCGGCGGATCTGTATCGGCGAGGCCTCCGGCCGGGCAAGCGGGTGGCGGTCTGGGTGCCGGCGCGCGTGGAGACGGCGATCGTGCTGCTGGCCTGTTCGCGTAATGGGCTGATCTGCTGCCCTTCCCTGCATCGCGACCACACGGTGGGCGACATCGCCGCCCTTCTGGGCCGCATGCGGGCGGAGGCGCTGGTGGTGCAGCCCGGTCACGGCGCTGATGCAGATCGGAACGATATCATCGCCGCCGCGGGGGCAGTTGCGAGCATCCGGCACATCTACGCCCTGCGGCCGGCGGCCGAACTGCCGGTTCCGTTCATCGATCTCGATCCGACCGGCTCACCCGCAGTGGCCAATGAGCCTGATGCGATCAGCTATCTTGCCTTCACGTCCGGCACAACCGGACTGCCGAAGGGGGTGATGCATTCGGATAACACGCTGCTGGCGAATGCGCGGGCGATGTCGGCGGACTGGAAGTTCACCTCGGCGAGCGTGCTCTACAGCATGAGCCCACTGTCGCATAACCTTGGCCTGGGCGCGTTGATCTGCACGATTCTGACCGGCGCGGAGCTTGTGCTGCACGATGTGCCGCGTGGGGCGTCGCTGTATGATCGCCTGGTGGATACCGGGGCGACATTCCTGTTCGGCGTGCCGACCCATGCCTATGATCTGCTTGCCGAGTTGCGCGAGCGGCCGGGCAACGGCATCGGCAGGCTCAGCGGGTTTCGCATTTCGGGGGCAGCGGCACCGGATCATGTGATCAGCTCGCTGCTGGCGCGTGGGGTGGTGCCACAAGCGGGCTATGGCATGACAGAGACATGCTCGCATCAATATACGCTGCCGAATGATCCGCCTGCATTGATCGAGCAGAGCTCGGGCCGCGCCTGCCCAGGGTACGACGTTCGTATTGTGGCGCAGGATGATCCAAATCGGGTGCTGCCGGCGGGCGAGGTTGGCCAGATCGTGGGGCGCGGGGCGAGCCTGATGCTGGGCTATTACGATGACCAGAAGGCCACCGAGGACAGCTTCAATGATGAGGGCTGGTTCCTCACCGGCGATCTCGGCTGGATGGACGCGCTGGGCTATCTGCGCGTGACGGGCCGCAAGAAGGATCTGATCATTCGTGGCGGGCACAATATCTATCCCGCCCATATCGAGAATCTCGCGAGCCGGCATCCCGCCATCGACAAGGCGGTGGCGTTCCCCGTGGCCGATGAGCGGCTGGGTGAGAAGGTGTGCTTGGCGGTGGTGGCGCGCGGCGCGGTGCCGGATGCGCAAAGTGTGCTGCGCCATCTCGATGAGCAGGGCCTGTCGCGCTATGACATGCCGGAATATATGCTTTTTCTGAATGAGGTTCCGTTGACCGCGAGCGGCAAGATCCTCAAGCGGGAACTGCTGAATTGGGTGGAGCAGGGGCGCGTGACACCGCTGCCGGTGCGCTTTAAGGCGGACGCCTGAGATGAAGGCAATTCGTATTCACGCCCATGGCGAGCTTGATCAGCTGCGCTACGAGGATGCGCCGGAGCCGGTTCCCGCGCCTGGTGAGGTGGTGGTCGACATCCAGGCCGCACCGGTGAATTTCGTTGATCTCCTGGTGATCTCGGGCGGCTACCAGTTTTTGCCGCCATTGCCGTTGAGCCCGGGCAAGGGGCCGGCGGGAATTGTTTCGGTGAGCGATGAGCCGGCGTTGCCAGTGGGCACACGCGTGCTGGCGATGGCCGAGCAGGGCGGTTACGCCGAGCGCGTGGCAGTGCCCGCGAAGAATTGCTTTGTAGTGCCAGCTTCGATGGAGTTCGTCGACGCTGCGGCGTTTTCCCTCGTTTACGACACCGCCTGGTTCGCGCTGCGGGCGCGTGCGCGGGTTGCCGCCGGCGAGAGTGTGCTGGTGTTGGGTGCCTCCGGCGGTGTGGGGTTCGCGGCGGTGCAGCTGGCGCGCGCGATGGGGTGCAAGGTTTTGGCCGGAGTATCGCGGCCGGACAAGGGGGCGGCATTGCTGGCGGCCGGCGCCGACGCGATCATCGATCTCTCCCTACCTGATCTGAAGGAGTCCCTGCGGGCGCAGGTTCACGCGGCGACGGGTGGGGCTGGGGTGGATGTGATCCTTGATCCGCTGGGCGGCGATGTGTTCGACGCCGCATTGCGCGCGCTTGCCTGGTGCGGGCGGCTGGTCGTGATCGGCTTTGCGGCCGGGCGGATCCCCAGCGTCAAGGCGAATTATCTGCTGGTGAAGAACATCGAGGTCTCAGGTCTGCAGGTCAGCGATTATCGCAAGCGACGTCCGGAAATGATGCGCCAATGCTACGATGAATTGTTCGGTTTCTGGCAGTCCGGCGCGTTGCACAAGGCGCCGGTGGAGGCCTATCCGTTGGCAGAGGCGGCGACCGCCTTGGCGCGCGTGCGGGATCGCGCCGCGATGGGTCGTGTGATTCTGCTGCCGCGTACGTAGAGGAAGCGCAATGGTCGATTTCACCCGCACCTGGGATGTGGCGGTGCTTGGCGGCGGAAGTGCCGCCCTGTGCGCGGCGATATCGGCGGCCGAGGCTGGCTGTTCGGTGATCATTCTGGAACATGGTCCGCGCCACATGCGCGGCGGCAACACGCGGCACACGCGCAATCTGCGGGCGATGCATCGTGCGCCGACGGATGTGCTGACAGATGCCTATGCAGAGGAGGAGTTCTGGGAGGATCTGCGCCGGGTGACCGCGGGTGAGACCGACGAAAATCTTGCGCGCATCACCATTCGCGGCTCCGAGGCGGCACTGCCCTGGATGGTGCTGCATGGCGCGCGGTTTCAGCCGGCACTCACGGGCACGCTGAGCCTGTCGCGCACCAACGCGTTTTTCCTTGGTGGCGGCAAGTCGCTGCTGAATGCCTATTTCATCACGGCCGAGCGCCTGGGTGTGGATGTTCTGTATGACACCGAGGTGCAGCAGGTGCGTCTGGATGGCGGCGCGGTGCGTGACATCGTGGTGAACAGCAATGGGTTCGAGCAGATCGTGCGGGCACGCTCGGTGGTGGCAGGCTGCGGCGGATTCCAGGGCAACATCGCCTGGATGAAGGAATATTGGGGCGAGGCGGCTGAGAATTTTCTGATTCGCGGTACGCCGTATAATCGTGGCCGGGTGCTGAAGAATCTGCTCGACCAGGGGGTGTCGCCAGTCGGTGATCCCACCCAGTGCCATGCGGTGGCGATCGATGCGCGCGGGCCGAAATTCGATGGCGGTATCGTCACACGACTCGATTCCGTGCCGTTCAGCATCATGCTGAACACCAAGGGCGAGCGCTTCTATGACGAGGGCGAGGATTTCTGGCCGAAGCGCTATGCGATCTGGGGCCGGTTGATCGCGCAGCAGCCGGGGCAGATTGCCTACTCCATTTTCGATTCGAAATGCCTGCCGTTGTTCATGCCCAGCGTGTTTCCGGCCTACAAGGCCGACAGCATCGGCGAACTCGCCGCTAAGTTGAACCTTCCGGTGGCGCAGGCGGAGGCGAGCGTTGCGGCCTATAATGCGGCCGTCGTGTCGGGTACTTTCAATGGGCAGGTGCTGGATGATTGCCGCACCGAGGGGCTGACCCCGCCGAAGACACATTGGGCGCAGCGCGTCGACAAGCCGCCATATTACGCCTATCCGCTGCGGCCCGGCATCACCTTCACCTATCTGGGCGTTCGGGTGAATGAGCGCGCGCAGGTCATGATGGATGATGGCAAGCCGGTCTCCAATCTCTGGGCAACGGGCGAGATCATGGCGGGCAATATTCTGGGTCGCGGCTATCTGGCCGGTTTCGGCATGACCATCGGCACGGTGTTTGGCCGCATCGCCGGAGAGGAGGCAGCGCGACATGCACGGAACTGAGGCGGTGGGCGAGTCTGATGCGCTGATCGATGCGCGTCGCTATCTAGAGATCTGCAATGCCTGCCGCTATTGCGAGGGCTATTGCGCGGTGTTTCCGGCGATGGAGCAGCGGCGCGAATTTTCCGCCGGCGACGTGAGTTATCTCGCCAATCTCTGCCATGGCTGCAAAGGCTGTTTCTATTCCTGCCAGTTCGCGCCGCCGCATGAGTGGAATTTGAATCTGCCGCGAGTCTTCGCCGAGCTGCGCGATGACAGCTACGCCGAGCATGCCTGGCCGGCCGCCTTGGGCGGGCTATATCGGCGCAACGGCGTGGTGCTCGCGGCTGCCATGGCCGGGGCAATCGCGCTGGTGCTGATCGTGGCAATGATCCTGTCCGGTTCGGGGATGTTCGGCGCGCATGCGGTGCGGCCGGGTGCATTCTATGAGGTGATTCCGTTCCCAGCGATGATGTGGACGGGCATCGTCACACTCGGCTGGGCGGTGTTGGCGGGCGTCATTTCCACGGTCAAATTCTGGCGTGCCAGCGGGGCGCCATCGGCGGCACTGTTGGATGTCGGCAGCTGGAAACAGGCGACGTCAGATGCCGTGAAGCTGACATATCTCGATGGCGATGGCCATGGCTGCAATGAGGCCACCGAGGCCTACACGCAGACCAGGCGGCATCTGCATCATGCGATGGCCGGCGGCTTTGTGCTGTGTCTGGCGGCGACCGCTGTTGCGACGGTGTTTCATCATCTGCTGGGCTGGGTAGCGCCGTATGCGATCTACAGCCCGCCTGTGCTGCTGGGACTGGTGGGGGGTGTGCTGCTGCTGGCTGGGACTGCGGGGCTGTTCGCGATCAAGCTGCGCGCCGATCCGGTGCCCTCGGTCAAGCGGTTGCTGGGGGCGGAGGTGGCGATTGTGCTGTTGCTGGCGTGCATCGCGCTGAGTGGTCTGCTGCTGCTGGCGCTGCGCGGCACCGGTGCGATGGGCACGTTGTTGGCTGTGCATCTGGGCTTCGTGTTGGCTTTGTTTGTTACGCTTCCCTACAGCAAAATGATGCACGCGCCGTTCCGCTTCCTCGCGCTGCTGCGCAACGCCTATGAGGCGAAAGCGCACTGAGCCGGCGGCTGCCGCGGCCTTATTGAGCGTTGGGCGCAGCTGAGGCTGCGTCGGTGGTGGGCGCTGTGGCTTTCACAACCGGCTTGCGCAGCAGGCTGTAGGGGCTGACAGCGCCGGCTAGGCTGATCTGGCCGGCACGGCCCGGCGCGTTTTGCTGTTCGCTTTTACCGGGCGCGAGCGTCATGCGCAGGGCGCCATCGGGGGCGGCAACGGCGCTGTCGAGATCGGCGACTTCGTCGACCAGGTCGGTCAATCGAATGAACTGGTTGAACTGCGCGCGGGCGCGGTCCTGCTCCGGGGTGAGGCTGCCGCGCGGCAGGGGCGGCAGCGTGGTGGCGACGATGCGCACGCCCGGCACCTTCGCACGGATATGGCGTGCCAGCGCGGCCAGCGCGTCGGCGGCTGCCTCTGGGCGGGG
>CAIVDX010000659.1 GCA_903904805.1 uncultured Rhodospirillales bacterium | reverse complement strand
TGCTCTTTCCAAGTCTGGGCTTCCTGACCCTGGGCTTCCTGACCCTGGGCTTCCTGACCCTGGGCTTCCTGACCCTGGTCTTCCTGACCCTGGTCTTCCTGACCCTGGGCTTCCGGGGGCTGGCCGTGATCGGGCGTCGGGTCGAGGCCGGCGGCGCGGCGGAAGGCGGCGCTGTAGGAGGTGGCCAGCAATGCCTCGGCGCGGGCGCGGGCGGCAGTCGCGGTGGCCGCGCGCAGGGCGGGGTCGGCGATCAGGCGGGCGAGCGTGTCGGCGGCGGCGGCCGGCTGGTCGAAATCGGCGAACAGGACGGCGCCGGGCGGATCGTTGAGAATTTCGCTGATGCCGATATTGGCCGATCCGCCGGCGGCGAGCACGGCGCGGCCGGCGCACATCGCCTCGAAGATCACCATGCCGAAGCTTTCATAGCGCGAGGGGTGCAGCAGCAGCTGGGCGTCGGCGAGCAGCGGGGCGATGGTCTCGACGCCGCCGGCGAAGTGCACGCGCGCGGCGATGCCGAGGGTGCTGGCGAGGGATTGCAGGGGCGCGCGCTCGGGGCCGTCGCCGGCGATCACCAGGCGCCAGGGCAGCGCGGGCAGGCCGGCGAGCAGGCGCAGCGCGGCGTCGAAATGCTTGCCGGGCACCAGGCGGCCGGCGCAGAGGATGGTGCAGTGGGCACCCTGCTCCGGCGGCCCGAGGAGCGCGGCGGGGCTGGCCGGCAGGGTGGGATGGATGACGCTGGGCACCGCCCCGCCGAGATCGCATTCGCGCGCCATCGCGGCCGCCTGGGCATGCGAGGAGACGATCACCCGGTCGGCGGCGCGGGCGAGCGCTCCCTCCAGCCGGGCATATTGCCAGATGCTCAGCCTGTCGGCGCCGCCGGTGCGCTCCTGCGCGGGGGTGCAGGACAAAGCGAGGTGGACGATGCGTGGCCGGTCGTGGCGGGGGCGGCAGACGCCGGCGAAGGTGCAATCCAGCACCACCACGCAATCGGCGCCGGCGATCAGCGCGGCGGGCACGACGCGGCGCAGATGGCGCGCGCGCAGCATCGGCGCGAGACGCCAGAGGCGGCCTGGCGGGGGCGGCGCGGGCAGGCGGATTTCCTCGAGTCGTCCGGCGGTGACCGGCACGTCGTAGCTGGCCACGCAGACCTGGTGATCTCGCGCCAGATCGGTGGTGAGATGGCGCAGCAGCGTGACGCCGCCGCCGACGGTGCCCAGTCCCTGATTGTTGAGAAAGAGGATCCTCTTTCGCTGGCCCAAGCTGCTCGCGTCCGCTGCGGTTCACTGCCCGGTGTCGCGTGTGACCGTGGCATTATGATTCCCTGTAGTGATCGGCCTGTATGGTTGCAACCGCCCGAAGGTGCTGTTACCGATCCCTGGCCCGGCTGGCATGATGGATGATGCACAGAGTTGACCGCAGGATGACCTCGGCCGCGCGTTCCAGAACCGCGCAGGGCAGCCGTGCCGCGTGCCCCACGCCCCGCTCGGGCGGAGCAGCGTGACCGCGTCTCTGCGGCAGGCGACGGCCGCCAACAGTGCCGTGTCGGCCACCAGCATGGTGCGGCCGCGCCGGGTGTTGCACGTGTTTGGCTGGTTTCGGCCGGAATTCACCGGTGAGGGGCGCTATGTGGAGGCGATCGCGCCGCTGCTGTAACGGCGCGGCATCGGCTCGGATGTGGCGGTGAACGCGACGGTGGCGCCGGCGGCGGGCGAGCGGCTGCCGGGCATCGCGGCGGTGCATTATTTCGGCAGTTCGTTCCGCGGCGTCGGCCGGCCCAATCTGGCGATGCTGCGCTGGGTGGCCGCACATGTTCGTGAGTATGACGTGGTGCATATGCATGCGCAGGTGGATCGCTATTTCCTGGTGCCGCTGATCGCGCGGCTGGCGGGGCGGAAGGTGATCCAGTCCTGCACGCTGGCCGATGGGCTGGGCAGCGTGATGGACAGCTACAAGAAGCTGTGGAGCTTCATTCCGCGCCGGCTGGTGCATCTGATCAATGACGCGGTGACGATCAGCCCGGCGCTGCATCAGGACAGCATGCGGATCCTTGCGCCGGAGCATGTGCATCTGATCCCGCAGGGCGTGGTGATCCCGCCTGCCCTGCCCGCCGCGCAGGCGCAGGCCGCGCGGGAGGCGGCGCGGGCGAGCTGGGGCATCGCGCCGGATGAATGCGTGATGCTGTTCGTCGGCGGGCTCTGCGAGCGCAAGGGCGTGCGCAGCCTGGTGGATGCGATGCCGGGGCTGCTCGCCACCCATCCGAAGCTGCGGCTGATGATTGTCGGGCCCGATCTGGAGCCGGACTATGCCGCCGCGCTGCGGGCCTCGGCGGCGGCGATGGGCGGGGCGGTGATTTTTGCCGGCTATCAGGAGAAGCCGGCGCCGTTCTACGCGATGGCGGACATGTTCGTGTTCGCCTCGCATCAGGAGGGCTTCGGCAATGTGCTGGTGGAGGCGATGGCGGCGCGGGTGCCGGTGGTGTGTCGGCGCCTGCCGGGCGTGACCGACTGGATCCTGGAGGATGGCGCGCTGGGGCTGCTGTTCGACCGGGACAGCGAGTTCCCTGCTCTGGTGCGTCGCCTGGCGGATGATGCGGCGGCGCGGACGGGGCTGGTTGAGGCGGCGGCGCGCAGTGTCGCCACGCGGTTCGAGATGGGCGCGGTGGCGGACCGCTATGTGCGCCTGTATGGCGGTGGGGTGTGAGCGAGGCCAGCGACCCAGCCCAGACCAGCAGCGCAGCCTTGACCAGCGGGGCAGCCTGCATCGGTGCGGGCCGCATCGTGCTGGCGCAGTTGCCCAGCCCGCCGGGCAAGAACGTGTTCCGCGAGTGGGCCGGCGGCATGGGCACTGCGCTGCCCTCGACGCGGACCGGCTGGGGCCATGACCAGAATTTCTACGACATTCCGCTGCTGGCGCTGCTTTATGTGGCGCGCGGGCTACAGCAGGCGGGGGCGGACCTGGCCTATCACGACTTCCAGGACCGGCAGCATCTGGAGTTGGCGGAGTTCGACGCGGCGTTTGCCGGGGCGTCGGTGCTCATCACCCAGCTGAATCTGCCCAGCCTGGAGCATGATATTCAACTGATCGCGCGGGCGCGGGCCGCGGCACCGGGGCTGCGCGTGCTGCTGCTGGGGCCGAGCGCGAAATGGTTCGCCCCGCGGCTGCTTGGCGAGGGCGTCGCCGATGCGGTGATGCAGGAGTCCGAGGAGCTGCTCACGCCGGCGAACGCGCTGGCGCTGCGCGATGGGCGGGACGAGGCGCTGGAGGGCTGCGCGGTGTGGCGGCAGGGCGCGGTGGTGATGCTGCCGGCGCGCACGCGGATGGCCTCGCTCGATTTCGTTGATTTCCCGGCCTACGACCTGCTCGATTTCAGCCGGTATGAGAGCGACTATTATCTCGACCGGCGCTACCGCTATGCGACGGTGTTCACCACCAAGGGCTGCCCCTATAGCTGCGGCTACTGCCCCTATCCGTACGGGTTCGGCAAGCGGCTGGTCTATCGCGCGCCCGAGCGGGTGGCGGACGACATTGCGCGGCTGCACAGCGAATTCGGCGTGGAGCAGATCCTGTTTCGCGACCAGGTGTTCACGGTGAATCCGAAACATGCGCGCGCGGTGTGCGAGGCGATCATCGCGCGGGATCTGGGCGTGGTGTGGGTGTGCGAGACGCGCTACGACGTGCTGGACCGGGAGCTGCTGGAGCTGATGTGGCGGGCGGGCTGCCGGGAGATCCATTTCGGTCTTGAGTCGGCTGACGCGGAGATGTTCGCGACCGTGGCGAAATCCGACGGCAAGCCCTCGCTCGAGCGGTTCGCCGAGGTGATCGCGATGACCAAGGCGCGGGGGATGCGCGCGCATGTGCATCTGATCGTGGGCCTGCCCGATGAGAGCAGGCGGAGCCTGCGCAACACCGCGTTGTGGCTGCGCAAGGTGCGGCCGGATTCGGTGCAGCTGGCCTATTTCGTGCCCTATCCCGGCACGCCTTTGTTCGAGGGGCTGCGCGCGAGCGGCGAGCTGGGCGATCTCGACCGGATTGATTGGGAATCATTTGGTTCGTTCACCGATCCGGTGATCCCCACGCGCCATCTGAGCATCGATCAGGTGCGGCGCGGGCGGGCACGGCTGGCGGTGGACTGGCAGTTCACGCTGGCCGACCGGGTGGCGAACCGGCTGAGGCGACTGGCGGGATTGCAGGCGGCGTGAGCAGCTCTGACAAGCCCGAGCCGCCGCGCCATCGTGGCGGCGTGTTCTCGCATGCGCTGATCTTCGGCCTGGCGCCGCTGCTGCAGAAGATCGTCGGGCTGCTGCTGCTGCCGTTCTACACGCATTTTCTCACGCCGCGG
>CAIVDX010000658.1 GCA_903904805.1 uncultured Rhodospirillales bacterium | reverse complement strand
CCTAAAATGGTGGTGTGCTTCGTGTCGCTTCTATCGCTTTCCTGAATCCTGCTCCCCTGCTCTACGACTTTGAGCACAGCCCTCGCGCCGCAGAACTGCGTAGCCGTTATGACGTTCACTACACGACGCCGGCGCAGTGCGCTGCTGAGTTGATTGCGGGAACAGCGGACCTGGGGCTGATCCCGATCGCTTCGCTGACGGAGGAGATGGCGATTGTTCCGGGTTGCACGATTGCTTCGCTGAATGAAGTGCGCAGCATTCTTCTGCTGGTTAAGAATCCTGAGCGTCTGGACGAAGAGAGTGCGCTGAAACAGGTGCGGACGCTGGCTGCGGATGCGGCGTCGCGTAGCTCGCAGGCATATGCGCATGTATTGTTCCGGAATTTTCTGGGAGTGCATCCGGAAGTCCGTGAGGCTGCCGCCGATGCACTGGCGATGCTGGCGAACGCTGATGCGGCGTTGCTGATTGGGGATCCAGCGCTGCTGGCGCGAGAGCATCGGGCCGAGATCGATGCGGCTGCGGGGACGCGGCTGTTATGGATCGACCTGGCTGCGTTGTGGCGGAAGTATACGGGCCTGCCGTGGGTGGCGGCGGTCTGGGCGGTGCGTCCGGAGGCGCTTGGAGTGATGACGCGCGAGGCACTGATCGAGGACCTGAATGCTTCGCGTGAGGCGGGGCTGGCGCATGTGGATGAACTGGTGGCAGAGTGGACACCGAAGCTCGGCTTACCCGCTGCGACGATCCGCAGTTACCTGACGCAGAACATTTACTACACCCTGGATGCCGAGTGCATGGCTTCGATCATGCGGTTTCGGGCGCTGGCTGCTGAAATCGCCTTGCTGGCGCCGCTGCGTACTTTGCGGATACTGTAAGCGTCTACACTCGAAAGACCGGGCGGCTTCGCTTCACAATACTGGCGTCCAAACGATCAACATGCTGATGATGCCTCACCACACCGCAGCGGCTCTGATCTTCTTGGCGGCGCCGCGTCTGATGAAGCTGGCATTCAGCCTGGGATTGGTGGGGCTGTTTCTGGTCTCGATTGTGGACTCGTCGTTTGTCCCGCTGCCGATTCCGGGGATTACGGACATCATGGTGGTGGTGTTTGCGGCTCGTCATGCCAACATTTTTCTGCTGCTGCTGGCGTCGACTGCGGGGTCAGCTCTGGGCGGGTTGTTCTCGCACATGGTGGGGCAGGCTGGCGGGTTGGCGTTCCTGGAAAAGCATGTTCCGCCGCGGATATTTCGTCCCGTGACCAGTTGGATGCAGTCGCATGCGCTGATCGCCGTGGCGCTGCCGGCGATCCTGCCGCCGCCGATGCCGCTCTCGCCGTTCGTACTGGCTGCGGGCGCGCTGAATATGGACCGCAAACGGTTCATGATCGTGTTTACGCTGAGCCGGTTTGCACGGCACGCGTTTGCGGCCTGGCTTGGGATTCACTATGGGCGGGGTGTGCTGCGACTGTGGACACAGATTACGGCCCGCTGGGGCGAACCGTTCCTGATTGCGCTGTGGACGCTCATTCTGGGCTGGGCCGGGTATGCGCTGTACAGGCTGTATCGCACGTCGCGAAGTGTTGGCGTGGGCATTCCGCGTGCGTCGACGCGGGACGTGCAGGTTTAGGCGGCTGCGACCACGGGTTTGGGTCCGAAGCGGCGGCGGTAGTAGCCGATGGTGAGCGGGATAGCCGGAACACCGATCATGGTGGGCCAGAGCCAGACGTACCAGGAGCTGCCGAAGTATTGCGTGAGGGTGACTGCGGAGAACGCTGTCCACGCAGCGATGTAGCTGCCGATGAAGTTGCCGATGTGGGTATCGATCCAGAAGAGCTTGTCGGTGGGTTTCCAGATAAAGCGGCGGAGTTGGCCGACGGCCAGTGAGATGCCGATGGTACCGAAAACGATGGAGACGATGCCCATGTTCTGCACCACGTGAGGACGAAAGGCACCGAGACCGGCGAGCGCGAGGCTGGAGCAGAGGGTGACACCGGCGGCGAACCAGTCGACAGGCGTGGCAGTGCCACCGCGCGTGAGGGCCTTGAGCTTGAGGACTCGGTAGCCGGAGAAGGCGGCGTAGAAACTGAAGATCGACACCAGCGCCAGGAACAGTACCGGACGATAGAGCGACATGGGCAGCGCCGTGCCCGCGACGACGCCCATGCACCAGAGATAGACCATGCCCCAGCGGCGGTGCTGCTTGCCGCCTTTGATGGTCGCGAACGCCACGGGCGCCAGCACAAATGATCCAAAGCCGGCGGCGATG